>JBGUEF010000521.1:0-2356 GCA_041821485.1 Deltaproteobacteria bacterium | reverse complement strand
GTCCAGGCAAGCTCCGCCGAAGCGGAGGCGCCGTTTGCGATGGCGGCTGTCGACTACTTCTTTCGGGGTACCGGCCACGTTCACGGTGGAATCGGAAGCCTGGCCTGGGCTTTGGTAAAGGCCATTGAGAAGGCGGGCGGTAAGGTGATACTTGCAAACCGCGTGCGTGGAATTCGACGCGAAGGCCAGCGATGGCGCGTGGACACTCGACACGGCGAGTTTCAAGCGCGGACCGTGGTGGCCAACTTGTTGCCCCAGTCGCTGTCCGCAATGACGAAGCCCCAAATGAACGGCAAGCTTCGTGACGTCGAAGCTTCGGTCGAGTCGGGCTGGGGCGCGGCGATGCGGTATCTCGTCGTCGACTCGCAGGCGGTCCAGGGTGCTGAGGCCTGCCACCTGCAGCTCGTCGATGACGAGACTGCGCCGTTCGTCGAGGGCAATCACGTGTTCTGCTCGATCAGCGCCGCCGATGAGCACGAGCGGGCACCAAACGGACAACGCACGGTGACGGTGTCCACCCACGTTCCTATGCACAAGCTCCGCGAGGTCGCGCAGGAAGATCAAGGAGCCTACGTCACGGCGATTCAGGACCAGATGCGAGAGACTATCGCTCGGCGGGCGCCCGAGCTCCTCGAGCACGCGGTCTTTGAAATGACGGCCAGCCCTAGGACCTTCGCGAGATTCACGGGGCGACATCGGGGCTACGTGGGCGGAGTGCCTAGGCGCGTCGGATTGAACCACTATCGACCGCGCGCGCTTTGGCCGCGCCAGCCTTTACCTGGTCTCTATCTAGTGGGTGATTCGGTGCTGCTCGGGCAAAGTACCCTTGCAGTCGCGCTCGGGGGGGTCCGTACCGCCGAACGAATCGCTTCGCACCAGACCTTTTCCGATTGTGTCGCGGTGTCATGATCGCCGCTCCCTCCGACCGGGTTCGCGCCCTCAACGACCTGCCACTCCGACCGGACGGCACCCATGTCGTCTATTGGATGGTTGGCTTTCGCCGGCCGAGGTGGAACTTCGCACTCCAGCACGCCGCGGCCCATGCAGCCGAGCTCGGCAAGCCACTCGTCATTCTGGAAGCGCTTCGCGTCGGTTACCCCTGGGCAAGCGACCGGCTCCATCGATTCGTGCTCGATGGGATGCGCGCAAATGCGAGGCACTTCGCGCGCAAGAACGTGGTCCACTTCCCCTACGTCGAAGCCGCACACGGAGACGGCCGTGGCCTCCTGGCGTCGATCGCAAAAGACGCCTGCGTCGTGGTGAGCGATGACTATCCGACGTTCTTCATTCCGAAGATGCAAGAGGCGGCCGCATCCCGATTGAACCTCCGGCTCGAGGTCGTGGACAGTAATGGCCTGCTTCCGGTGAGAACGACCAGCAGAGTCTTCAGCCGAGCGTTCGACTTCCGCCGCCATCTACAACGCGAGCTCCCGAAACATCTCGGCGCCCGGCCCCTCGCGGACCCAGTCGATGGTCTTCCACCAGTTTCCGAGAACACGAGTGAGACCCTTCTGGCGGGCGCGAGCGAAAGCTGGGCTGCTGCGCCGGATGACGTGCTAGGCGGGAAGACCATCGAATCGTTACCTCTCGATCACACCGTGCCTGCGGTCGACCTCGAGGGTGGCTTCGAAGCCGGCGAACGTCGCATGGAGGAATTCCTCAGCGGCGCGATCGATCGGTACACCGAAGATCGCAACCACCCCGATAAGGGCGAGACCAGCGGCCTTTCTCCGTGGCTGCATTTCGGCCACCTGTCGTCGCACCAAATCTTCGACGAGCTCACCAAGAACGAAGGTTGGAACAGGGACGCAGATGTGCCGAAGGCGACCGGATCTCGGGAGGGCTGGTGGGGTATGAGCGCCAACGCGGAGGCGTTCATCGACCAGCTCGTGACCTGGAGAGAGCTTGGTTTCAACATGTGCGCCCATCGATCGGACTACGATCGGTACGATTCGCTCCCCGCATGGGCACGTCAAACTCTCGAGGACCACGAAAAAGACCCGCGTCCTCATCTCTATTCGCTCGCGGATCTCGAAGCTTCGAGAACGCACGATCCCATCTGGAACGCTGCCCAAACCGAGCTACGCGAAACCGGAAGGCTACAAAACTATTTGCGCATGCTGTGGGGCAAGAAGATCCTCGAGTGGTCACCCACGCCGCGAGATGCACTCACAGCGATGATCGAGCTCAACAACAAGTATGCCTTGGACGGTCGCGACCCAAACAGTTACTCAGGCATCTTTTGGGTGCTCGGTCGCTACGACCGCGCTTGGGGACCCGAGAGACCCATCTTCGGAAAGATCCGATACATGAGCTCAGAGAATGCGAAGCGAAAGCTCCGAATGGCCGACTATCT
>JBGUEF010000520.1:0-2357 GCA_041821485.1 Deltaproteobacteria bacterium | reverse complement strand
AACAGGAGTGCGACGGGAGCGGGGTTGAGTGCACGGTGGAATGCCCGAACGGGGGCTGCGATCAGGAGTGCGACAACGGCGCCAGTTGTACGCTCAACTGTGAGGGCGGCGACTGCAAACAGGAGTGCGAGAACGACGCCGCCAGCTGCAGCACGACCTGCACCCCTGGCAACTGCACTAACTAGCGCGCCCCAAGGACGGATGTCCGATGAGGCGTTTCGTTTGGTCGGTTCCTACGTGGAGCGCAGCGTAAGCGCCGGGACCGCGCCCTGACTCACCTCGGGCCCGAGGACCAGTTTGAATCTCGGGCAATGTCGGCCGGGTGCTAGGCTCGCGTATGCACCTGCCGTTCCACTCGAATTCACGGGCGCCGCAATCGACGCGCAGAGTAGTCCTTCTCGCGCTCGCACTCCTTGTGTCGGCAGGCTGCTCTAAAGCCGGCAAACAGGGCGCTGCAACCGCCGCCGACCAGAACGCATTGGCTGATATCGCCTACACCAATGGCAAGATCTACACCGTGAACGATGCCCAGCCCTGGGCCGAAGCCGTGGCGATCAAGGACGGGAAGTTCCTGCTCGTGGGCTCGAACTCGGATGTCGAGTCAGTCACCGGCAACGGCACGAAGGTCGTTGACCTCGCGGGTCAGTTCGCGATGCCCGGGCTGGTGGACACCCACACGCACCCTTTCATCAGCGCTCTCCAGTTTCTGGACCAGCTCGTCCTCGACAACCCAACGAACCTCGAGGACGTCCAGAAGCAGCTCGCTGCCTACGCGAATGCCCACCCCGAAAAAGAGTGGATAGAAGGCTTCGGTTGGCCGAAGGGCATGTTCGAAATGGAAAACCCCCATCGCAAGTGGTTGGATGAGGTCGTTTCCGATCGTCCGGTTTGCCTGATGGACCAGGGTGGCCACGCCTACTGGTGCAATACCCTGGCACTCGAAAAGGCGGGAGTCATGGACCCGGATTTCCAGCCACCCAAGTTCTCCATTATCGAGCGGGATGCGAAAGGCGTGCCTTCAGGAACCGTCCGCGACATGGCCCTCGGGCATGTGAAGAGCTTCGCGCCGAAGCCCTCGGCCGAGGTGTATCTCGAGTCCGTAGATTTTGTTCAGGAACTCTTCAACCGGAACGGTGTCACTGCCCATCGGACAGCCACCGGGAGCGAAGATGGGCTGAAGGCGCTGCAGGCAAAGGCGAAGGCGGGTGGCCTGACCCTTCACTGGGCGCTTGGGCTCGACGTTAACTATTTCGAATCAGTCTACAGTTTCGAAGAGCGCATGCAGCAGATTGAGAACCGGAATCAGTACGCATCCGAGTTCGTCATCACAGACTTTGCAAAGATCTTCGTGGACGGCGACGTCAGTGGCTACGGCATCAAGATGCTGGAGCCTTTCGCAGGCACGACGGACCAGTACGGCATGATGTTGATCGAACCTGAGGAGCTCAACAGGCTGACCGCGCTCTTCGATCAGCAAGGCATCAGTGTTCAATATCACGCGATCGGTAGCCGTTCGATCGAAGCGGTGGCGGACGCCCTCGAAGCGGCTGCGGAGGCGAACGGCGGCAAGCTGCAGACCCGTCACTACCCTGACCACATGGGGTTTCCCACTGCGCGCGACCTCGGACGGATTACGCGCCTCAACGGCCTCATCGGGTATGCGCCCTACTTCGGGGCCACGATGCCGGGCGTTCACGATTCCTACGCCGAGTTTCTGGGCGCCGAGCGCCTACCTGACATTCAGCCAGCTCGTTCCACGCTGGATGGGGGCGCCATCATTGGTACGGGAACCGACTGGTCCAGTCTGCCGCAGGACCCCTGGCCGCTGCTCGAAGGCATGACCCACCGCCGAAATCCGTGGGTTGGCAAGGCCGAGTCTGAAGCCAACAACGCCGCCGAGGCCATCACGGTCGCTGAGGCGATACAGGCGTACACCCGCGGCGGTGCGCACGCCTTGCTGCGCGAGGATCGCATCGGTTCGATCGAGACAGGCAAGTACGCCGACTTCATCATCCTCGATCGAAACCTGCTGGAAATCCCCGCGGACGACATCAGCGAGACCAAAGTCCTCAGGACCGTATTCAACGGCCGCGTCGTATACGAAGAGGGTAATCGCGAATAGCGGGAGGGGACCCTCCGAGCTCCGACCTCGTTTTTCGTGCCCGACTGAGTCGACCGGAACCGCCGGTGTGGTATCCGGGAATGATCGGTGCGCCGTCCGCCCCGTCAGAGAAACTCCGTGACACCCGTCTTCCATCGAACCGTCCGTCTACACAAAACGAAGGGCGTGACAATCGCCCAGCCGGGCGTCTTCGGCCGGTCATCGTGGGCGTGGCCGTGAACCTCGGGACGCAAAT
>JBGUEF010000519.1:0-2370 GCA_041821485.1 Deltaproteobacteria bacterium | reverse complement strand
ACATGAGTGCCTCTCACTGCGCTCCTGCGGGGGCGCTCGACCACAGACGAAAATCTCTCGCACACTAAAGATCTCTCGCACACTAGCTAGGTGGATCAGGCTCTAGTGCCCACTTGTCGAGCGCTGCTTGGGCGGCGGCCTGTTCGGCTTCGATCTTCGAGCGGCCGTCGCCGGTCGTGACCTCTTCCTCGTGAAGCTCGAGCGCCACGGTGAACTCGCGCGCGTGGTCGGGGCCTTCGGATCCGACCAGCCGGTAGCTCGGTGTCCCTCCGAGGTGTGCCTGCGCCCATTCCTGTGCGCGTGACTTGGCGTCGCGGTGCCCCGGAGCACTGGTATGCAAGCGCGGCTCGAAGATCCGGCGAGCGGCCGAGAAGGCCCCCTCTGCACCGCCGTCGCGGTAAATCGCACCGACACAGGCTTCGAGCGCGCTCGCCAGCAGCCTCGGTTTGGCTCGGCCGCCTGATTTCTCCTCACCTTTGCCGAGCCGGATCGCATCGCCGACGCCGATCGCTTCCGCCGCTTCGAACAACCCCTTCTCGCTGACCAAATCGGCGCGCCGCCGGGTGAGCTCGCCCTCGTCGGCGTCGGGAAACTGCACGTACAGCAGCGACGCAACGACGAGCCCGACCACCGCATCGCCAAGAAACTCCAGGCGCTCGTTGTCCGCCGCGGCAAGGTCGGGCCGCTCATTCTTGAACGAGCGATGTGTCAGGGCGGCGAGCAACAGCCCCGTGTCCGCGAAAGAATAACCAAGCTCCTCACAAAGGCGCAGGGCCGCATCATCGAGTGGCTCCTCCCGGTTGGACATTGGCCGCAACCTATCAAAGCCCGTGCTATACGCGCAACGTGGAGTTCCCGCCCGAAAAGCTGGAAACGGAGCGCCTCCTGCTGCGGCGGCCGACCACCGAGGATGCAGAACCGGCATTTCGGTCCTACGCGAGCGACGCGCAGATCACCCGCTACCTCACCTGGACTGCCCACACGAGCCCAGCGCAGACGCGAGAGTACTTCCAGCAGGCGATCGACGCCTGGGACCTTCGGATGGGCCACCGCATGTGGCTCATCGAACGCAAGGAAGACGGCGCACTGATGGGGACGATCGGCTGCACGGTCCATTTCCATCGCGCGGAGATAGGATTCGCACTTGGGAGTCGTTTCTGGGGCGAGGGATACATGCCCGAAGCGATGAAACGAGTGTGCGAGGCAGCCTTCGAGGACGAGCGGATCGCGCGCGTCCAGGCGCTTTGCGACGAAGAAAACACTCAATCCTCCCGTGTCTTGCAAAAGGTGGGACTGCAGTACGAAGGACGATTACGGCGGTACGGACACCATCCGAACCGGTCCCCTGTGCCCCGCGATTGCGCGATGTACGCGATCGTCCGCGGTGATTGAAACAGCGATCGAAGCGGCTACACTCCGCCCCGCCATGCGCCTGCTGACCACCGTAGCCGACCAAACCGAGGCGAAGACCCTCGGCGACGCCCTGTACGCGGACGGGGTGGTGACGACGATCAAAGAAACTCGGGACCACTCCTTTGCGATCTGGGTTCACGACGAAGACCAGATGGAGCAGGCGCGCGCCTTTGTGAACGGGTTTGATCCGAGCTCGAGCCACGTCTCCGAACTGGCGCGCCAGGCCCGTACTCAGCGACGTCAAGAAGCCAAGGCCGACGAGCAACTGAGAGCGCGAACGCAAAAGATTCGAAAGCAGATCGAGGCGAAGCAGAACATGCGCATCGGCACTGTGACCGCTGGCTTGATGCTCATTTGTGTCGCTGTGTTTCTTCTAACCGGCATGGGCGAAAAGACAGACGTCGTTCGTTTCTTCACTTTCGCGCCACTCGTGCCGGTGAAGGGCGGTTATGTGTTCGGCGACGTCAGCGCGATTTGGCTGGGGCAGCCCTGGCGATTGTTTACGCCGATGTTCCTGCACTTCGGCTTCATGCACATCCTTTTCAACCTGTGGTGGTTAAAAGACCTCGGCACCGCGATCGAACGCGTGTTCTCCCCGCGCTACTTGCTGGTCTTCATCCTGGTGACCGCGGCGTTTTCGCACGTGCTCGAGTATGCGATCTCCGGCCCCACCGTCTTTGGTGGAATGTCGGGCGTGGTCTACGCCTTGCTCTCCTTCATCTGGATCCGAGGCCGCCTAGACCCTAGCTTCCCCTACCGAATGCCGCAGCAACTGGTCGCCTTCATGCTGATCTGGCTCGTTCTCGGCTTCTTCGGCTGGATCGGCCACATCGCAAACTGGGTGCATACCGGTGGATTGATCGTTGGGGCGGTCTGGGGGGTCGTGTCCTCCGGCTACATCCGACGCAAACTCGGACGCTAGACGCTGGGACTGACGCTGGCACTGACACCGTCAGA
>JBGUEF010000518.1:0-2372 GCA_041821485.1 Deltaproteobacteria bacterium | reverse complement strand
GAAACAAGCGGTCGCCAAACTCGACGAACCGGCGCCGAGCCGAGCCGACGATGGTCACTATTTGGTCACTGCCGATCGGCCATTGCGCTAACCGCAAGCAATCACTTGTCTTAAGTAGTGGAGGCGGTGGGAATCGAACCCACGTCCGGAAATGGTCCAGAATGACATCTACGTGCGTAGTTTGTGTTTTGAAATTCGCCTTGGCTTGCGCCCACAAACAGGCTCGCACCAACGCTAGTGGTTCTTCATCTCGTCATTGCGCCAAACCCAACTCGCAATGACCAGCCCGTTCAAATGACGCCTCCGCTAGAAGCACAGGCAAGCTTCTAGGTTCGACGGCTCCCTTGGCTTTACTTAGGCCGCGAGAGCAACTGCGTTATCGTTGGCAGTTGTACGTCCCAAACGTATTTACGTCGTGCTTGGGCCGACGGACACGCAACCAAACCTTCAACATCCCCGTCGAAACCGGTCGCCCCCAAATTTTCAAAGACCTGAACACTATGAGGCTTGTCCGAGGGGTTCGCAACTCCGCGGAAAGACATTGTTTTGTGTTGGACTCAGACGCTGATAGGGTCTGGCCGAGCGGAGCCAGGCCATGCGCATCGACAAGACCTTCCTACGCGATCGGTTCCTCACCATCGACATCCGCACGCTTGGCCTGGCGCGTATCTACATCGCCCTGCTGCTGCTGTTCGACCTTGCGAAGCGAAGCGCGGAGATGTCGGTTTGGTACTTCGAATCGGGCCTTCTCCCGAACGCGATGCTGGCCGAGCACCCGCTCAAGCCGTGGGGTCACTCGTTTCTTTTCTATGTGAGCTCGGACGCCGGGGTGAGGGTGGCCTTCGTGCTCATCGCCCTCGTGTACCTAGCCTTGCTGTTCGGATTCTTCACGCGCGTCGCGCAGCTACTGGCGTTGGCCTGCCTGCTGTCGCTTCAGATCCGCGTCGACCTGGTGTCGAACGGTGGCGACTTCGTGTTTTGCAACCTCATGGTGTGGACGGCGTTCTTGCCGCTCGGTTCGGCCTTCTCCATCGACGCGTGGCGCGCGAACAGAGCCGGCAAGCCGCTGGGGTCACCGGTCGTGTCCTGGGCGGTGCTCGCGGTGACGCTACAGTTCGCGCTCATCTACTTCTTCAACGCGATCCACAAGAACGGCGAGACGTGGAGCGACGGGAGCGCCGTGTACTGGCTCGCGCACCAAGAGCGAATTGTAACCGGGCTCGGTTTCTGGATGCGCGAGCATTTGCCATTCTGGGTGTTCCAGGCGTTCACCTACACCAGCCTGGTCATCGAATATCTCTTGCCCATTCTAATCCTCTCCCCGTGGGGAAGGCCTTGGACGCGCCGGGCCGCGATTACAGGAATCTGGGCACTTCACCTCGGCATCGCCGCGGTGGCGAACGTCGGTTTGTTCTCGTTTGTGATGATCGCGTACTCGATGTTTCTCGTGAGCCCGGAGGACTGGGAATGGCTGCGCGATACGCTTCGGTCGCGGCGCACGGAGGACGCCACCGCAGTTGCAGTGCTCACATTGCCACCATCGGGCGCACCGCCCGATTCCAACCGGCGCCCCGTTCGCTGGGTCACGAACGCGCTTCTCGCCATGCTTGTCATCGCTGCGACCTCGCAGGTGTTGGTCGAGAACTGGATCGTCCCCCCCTTTTTGAAACACGAGCAGCCCAAGTGGATCCAGGCGACGGTCATGACCCTCCGCCTCAACCAGGGCTGGAAGATGTTCGCCGCCGATGCGCCACGCGACGATTTGTGGCTGGTCGTCGATGCCGTGACTAGCGACGGCAGACACATCGATCCGGTCAACGAGGTCGCCTCGCGCTACGCGGACCCCTCGCTCCGCACGATTCCCCCATGGCTCGGACAGAACTACTACTGGTGTGACTACACCGTGCGCATCGAAGGGTTCCGCAGATATCACGAGGGCTTGAGCGATTGGATCTTCAGGCACCACGAACGCACCGGGAACATCAACGATCGCGTCGTTTCTTTCCGCATTTACAAGGTCAGTCATGTGCCGCCGGGGCCGGGACAGAATGAGCCCCACGACGTGAAAGTCAGGGCCATCTTGTCGAAGCAGCTATGACCGGTTTCGTTCTGGGCATTGCGGCGGCTCTGTGTTGGGCCGGGCTCGATGTGGTTCGCAAGGCGCTTGCCGGGAAGGCTTCGCCGACCGCGCTGGCGGTGTTTCTGTTGCTCGGGCAGGTGCCCTTTCTGGGGGCCTGGGCTGCGTACGATCAGACCTGGGTCACCGACGTGCAGTACTGGCCGCCCGCCGTGGCCTCGATGACGATGAATGCGTTTGCCAACGTGTTCTTCATGCGCTCGGTGCAGCTGTCACCGCTGAGCCGAACGGTTCC
>JBGUEF010000517.1:0-2373 GCA_041821485.1 Deltaproteobacteria bacterium | reverse complement strand
CATCGGTCGCGCCCAGTTCGACCTGACCACGCCGCAGCCCCTCAATCGACGCCGCCGGGATGCCATTGAGGAAGGTCTCCACGCCTCTCATGAAGTCGAGATTGTCATAAACCAGTTTGATCGTGTCCCTGGTCGGACTGCCGTCAAAGAATTTCAGCGTCCCAATCCTGGTCTCAACCGTATCCGGCGTCAGAATGGTGTCTGGTATCTTGTTGTTGTAGCCAGGGGTGTTTTGCGCGAAAGCTCCCGCGCTGCTCCCCAGGATCAGAACACTCGACAAAAACAGCGCGTGCATTTTCCGTATCCTAATCTTCATGGTCCTTTGTCCTTTTCGCATTCGATTCTGTTTGCTCACGCCGTTTTCTTTCGGATTTTTTTTCGTTCTCTTCAGGGAACACGTTCATGTAAGAAGCAGGCGCAGAAGCAAGTCTCCGACGAGCAGTCGCGGCTGACATGGCGGCTGAACGGCATCCAAAAGAAGAAAGATCGACTGGTCGAGGCGCACGTTCACGAGCAGACCGTCGACGCGAAGACGTTTCGCGAGCACATGGACCGGCTTCGGAGGTTGGCGGATGACGCCCACGGCCGGAGCCCCTCCCAATCTGTGAGGAACGCCACCACTTGGTTCCAACTCGGCATCATTGGGGACGCCCCGAACTCTACACCGAGGCCGCGGCGCTTTCCTTGGTATCAAACCGCTGCCGACTGAAGCTCGGCTTCCACGTCGGGCAATACGCGAAGCGTTCGCCTCATCGGCCGAGTTGGTTGAGCAGCCGGGCGCGAACCTCGGCTAGGCGGGCTCGGTGAGCCTTTGGCTCGCATCGCGGCGGAAGGCGGTGCGAATCTGATTGCTGTACACCTCGGCGAGGTTCGCGGTGATCGTCCCAACCCGGCTCATCGATGGGTCGGGCTCGAGGCCCTCGCCCATGCGCTCGAGCTGGCGCCGGTACCACGCGGTTTGAAGCATGTCGTCCAGCAAGCGGACGCCGACCTTGACGTCAACAGGTTTCGCGCCGGTGGCCTTCCCAGAAAGGATTTGCTTTGGAAGGTCCGGTTCCAACGCGATGGGTCGGGCCAGCCCGATGATATCGACGGCACCGGATTCAATCGCCTCGACCATCGCGCTCGCGCTGCGAAGACCACCAGTCAGCATGAGCGGGAGCTCGACCACTTCGCGCATGCGCTCGGCGTACTCGAGAAAGAAGGCCTCTCGCGCCAGCGTGCTCGCGCGCTCCACAGTGTCCGAGCCGACCATGGCCGGCCGCTCGTAGTTGCCGCCCGAAATCTCGAGGTAGTCTATCCCTTCCGCGTCGAGCGCTTGAGCGACGTCCATCGACTCTTCGAGGGTAAAACCACCCCGTTGAAAGTCGGCGGAGTTGAGCTTGACCGCAACGCCGAAACCCGTGCTGGTGGCGGCGAGCGAGGCTCGCACGATCTCCAAGAGGAAGCGCATGCGATTCTGAGGCGTGCCGCCCCACTGGTCCTCGCGCACGTTCGACAGCGGCGACAGGAACTGGCTGATGAGATAGCCGTGTGCGGCGTGGATCTGCACCCCTGCGAAACCTGCAGCCTCCGCTTGGACCGCCGCGTTCGCAAACCGTTCGATCAGGAGACGAATCTCCGCATCTTCCAAAGCGCGGGGCGCCGAGAACAGCCCTGCCATGCCTCGGAGCGGGACCTCCGATGGGCCGACCGGATTCCATGTGACCATGCGGGCGGTCTGACGCCCCGCGTGCCCAACCTGCATCCACAGCTTGGACCCGTGGGCTTGTGCGACATCCGCCCATCGCCGGAGGCCTTCGAGGTGCCGCGCATCCGTGATGACGACGTTGTGGGGTTCGGTGCGGCCGCCGAGGTCGGTGATCACGTTGCCGGTGATCAGCATCCCAGCTCCACCCTTCCCCAAACGCTCGTACAGCCGGAATAGCCGCTCGGTCGGCGCACATTCGCCGTCTCCGAGGGCTTCACTCATAGCAGCTTTGGCGATTCGATTCGGCAGCACACCCCCGCGTCGAAGACGCAGCGGCTCGGCAAGGGTCTCGATGGGCATGACCGAACCATTACCCTACCGCGCGAGACTCTGCACTGCCCCGGCCCCAAGCCCGTCGCCCCCGGGCTTGGAAGCGGCGAAACCAAGGCAAGAACGACAGGCCGCTTGCCCGACGCAGCTCGAGCCGAACTCAACCTGGGAAGGTTCGACCAGATGACCCGCTCAGTCGAGGTCTACGCTGACCTCCGCTGTGACGCGAGCGGTCGGCTGGCTCTCGGCGGTGCCTACCCAGGTGCCGGTCGCGCCTTCAAATCGACCCTCGCCTCCTGCGACGGTGCCCGCAAAATCAACCAAGAAAACCGAGCCGTCAGTGCAGTAAAAGC
>JBGUEF010000516.1:0-2375 GCA_041821485.1 Deltaproteobacteria bacterium | reverse complement strand
ATTGTGGAGGGGGCGACGGGGACGGGGGGGGGATCCGGGGCCGTGTCAGTGTCAGCGGCAGTGTCGGTGTCAGCGCCGGCGTCGGTGTCCATGGGAACTCCGGCGTCTATGAGGGGATCGTCCCCGTCTTCACTGACCTCGCCTGCCCATCTGGGATCCGGGGATCCCGTTGCGCGTGGCGGCGCCTGTGTGGCTGCCATCTCCATCTCGCCCGTCAGACCGAACTCCACCTCCGCAGGTAGCGCGATCTCGAAGTCGAAATCGAACTGCGCCGTTGCGCTCGCGATGTAGGCGAATGCGGCGAGGTGGATAGCGGCGGAGGCCACGAGCCCGAAGGTCGTGGAAAACGCTTCGAGGTGTTGACCCGTGTGCATCCTAATGACACTTCGTAGCAGACCATGGCTGTGCGACGCACACGACGAGCTTTGTTGGAGTCGTGGGGTGTGCTTTGGGGCGCGGTTGCGGTGGCAGTCGCGGGGACGCTCATGGGGTGCGGCCTCGAGGAGGCGCTGACTTCGATCGACATCGAGCGCCCGGCAGAGCCACGCGATCTCGGCCCGCCGCAACGAGTCTTTGCCAAGCGCTTCGTCTCGCCAATACGAGATGCACCGACTTCGGAGAGCGCGCGACTCGGCTATCTGCGAGCGGGGGCGCTTCTTCATTCGACCACCACGGAGCCCCTCGGGTACGAGGGCTGCGAGGGTGGCTGGTACGAGCTCGACACCGGCGGATACGCCTGCAACGGGCGGGACATCCTCGTGTTCTCGGGCGAGCGGCTGCCTGAGCTTCGCGCGCGGCAGCCAGACCGCGAGGCGGTGATGCCCTACGAGTACGCGACGGTTCGGGGCAAGACCCCGCTCTACAAGCGGCTGCCGAAGGCCGACGAGCTCTACACGGTTCCGGAGGAGCCGCCTGACGCGGGTGTGGATTCTCCCGCTCACGAGCTATTCCTGGAGCCGATCGAGATCGACAACCCGCTGGTCGTTCGAATCCTGCGACCGGGGTTCTACGTCAGCTTGGACCGGACCTTCGAAAGGGAGGGCGAGACATACTGGCGCACGCAGCAAAACGGATTCGTACCGGCCAAGCGCCTCCGGCACAAAGAATGGAGCGACTTCCACGGGCAGACGCTCGACGGTCGGCGCTGGGACCTGCCCGTGGCGGTGACGCGGAGCGAGGAGACGACGGTCTATCGCTTGAATGACCGAGAGAAGGTTCGGGCGGCTCGTGAGCGGCTCGCGAGGCGCTCCTGGCTTGCGGTTCGCGCGCGCAGACGCATCGGCGAGACGGTGTACCTGGTGATCGAAGACGGAACGCTCGTTCGGGAGGCGGACGTGCTGGTGATCGAGGCGAGTGCACCGCCGGCGGAGGTCGGTGAAGGCGAGCGTTGGATCGATGTCGACCTCACGCATCAGGTCCTCGTAGCCTACGAATGGAAGCAGCCACGCTACGTGAGCCTGGTCTCGACCGGGCGGGCCCGAACCCCGAGCCCCGAGCTGAACTACCGTACCCCCAAGGGCCTTCACCGCATCCGAGGTAAGCACCTCACCTCGACGATGGACAACGACGAGCCAGGCGAACCACCGTACTCGCTCGAAGATGTCCCGTACGTGATGTATTTCCGAGGCGCGTACGCGTTTCACTCGGCCTTCTGGCACGATCGCTTCGGCCGCCCACGCAGCCACGGCTGCATCAACCTTGCCCCCCGCGACGCCAAGTGGCTCTACAACTGGGCGGGGCCGGATTTACCCGAGAGCTGGCACGGAGGCTCGGAAACCGAGGGGAATCCCGGGACTTGGGTTTGGGTGCACGGCGAGACACCCGGGCCTAAGCCTAAGCCTAAGCCGAGACCGGTTCCGGGGCCGTAGGGCCGTGTCCGGGGCGGTGGGCTACTTCGCCAGGGCTGCTTTGACGGACTTCAGGAGCTTTTGGCCTGCTGGGCCGACCTGCTTGGCGACTGCCTCTGGGACTCCCTTTTCCTTGTCCTTGAACTTCTGGAGCTCGGCGGGGCTTGGGTCGTGGATGTCGTAGCCGTAGCGGACGAGGTTCTTGAGGAGGACTGGCTCCATCTTACGGACCTGTTCGCGGCCCCAGGTGGTCAGGTCGTACGGGACGTTGAGGAGGATTTTCTGGATGTCTGCGGGTAGCGTGTCGAACCACTTTTTCGAGTAGACAACGATGCCAGGCTGGTACGAGTGCTTGGAGAGGAACAGGTTGCGCTCATCGTCGTCGAGGCCCTGATACCAGGTCGTGGCCATCGCGAAGAGTGGGGTGTTGTCGAAGCCGTCGACGACGCCAGTCTGAAGACTGGTCATCGTGTTGGCGACGTCGATCGTGACGGGGCTCGCGCCAATTGCCTTGTACGCCTCCACGTG
>JBGUEF010000515.1:0-2389 GCA_041821485.1 Deltaproteobacteria bacterium | reverse complement strand
GGAAGGCGCCGTGAGGCGCTCGATGCAGTTGCCGCCGACATCGGAGTTGCGGCCGTGGTGGAGCCTTGCGACGCGAGCGACGGGGCTGCGATGCTGGCGATGGCGGCGCGGGTGCGGAGCGAGCACGGCGTACCCGACGTGATCGTCAACAGCGCCGGGGCCGGCAAATGGAAGCGCATCGAGCACACGCCGCCTGACGAAGGCGTGTCGATGATGGGCGCGCCTTACTTCGCCGCCTTCAACGCAACGCATGCCTTCATGAAGGACATGCTCGACCGGAACACTGGGGTATTGATTCACATCAGCTCACCCGTGTCACTGTTCACCTTTCCCTCCTCGGTCGGATACGCCGCCTCGCGCTGGGCCATGCGCGGAATGCACCAAGCTCTGTGTGACGACCTCTACTCGACCGGCGTCCGCAGCTGTCATCTCGTGTTCGGAAAGGTCTCGAGCGCGTACTTCGATGACGACCCCACCTCCGAAGCTCGGATTCCGAAGTTGGCCAAGACGGTGCGCACCCTCACGCCCGACGACTGCGCCAAGATCATCGCGCGCAGGATTCGTCGGCCTACCCGCGAGTCGGTCTACCCTTTCATGATGCGCGTGTACTACTGGATGTACCTGTTGTTCCCATGGGTGCCCCGCCAGCTGCTCCGGTTGACGGGTCACAAGGGCCGGGACTGAGGCGGTGAGCGAGAGGGGTGGAATGATGGGCAACCTGGTTAACTACGAACGCTCAGAAGGCGTCAGCACCGTCGTGATGGACGACGGCAAGGTGAACGCCATGTCGGTGGCAATGATGCAGGAGATCAACGCCGCTCTGGATCAGGCAGAAGAGCACCGTTCGGTGGTCATCCTCACGGGAAGGGAGGGCGTTTTTTCAGCGGGCTTCGACCTTGCGGTCTTCAAACAGGGCATGGAGCCGCTGATGGAGATGCTCCGGGTGGGTGCAAGGCTCGCCGAGCGCTTGTTGTCGTTCCCGTTTCCCGTGATCGCGGCATGCAGTGGGCACGGGATCGCGATGGGTTCGTTCCTGCTCATGTCCTCCGACGCTCGCATCGGTGCCGATGGTCCATTCAGGATCGGCATGAACGAGGTCGCCATCGGCATGACCCTTCCCTATTTCGCGGTTGAAATCGCGCGGCATCGACTGACGCCGGCGTATTTCGACCGTGCGACGATCCTAGCCGAGATGTACTCGCCGAAAGAGGCGATCAGCCCCGGGTTCCTCGACCGCGTCGTTCCTGCCGATCAGCTTCTCGACGCGGCTCGAGAGACTGCCGCGGCGCTAAGCAAGCTCGACATGCCGGCCCACGCTGCGACCAAGCTCCGGGTACGGGGCACCATGCTCGAAGCCCTTCGGCAGGCGATCACTTCCGAGTTGGCCGGATGAAGCGGAGGGTCATGCGATCGCTCTCTCCGATCGCGACGTACTTGGCCCGGTCTTTGTCGCCGAGGCGAAGCGTGGGCGGCAGGGTCCAGACGCCGGCCGGGTGATCCGCCGTGTCTTTGGGGTTTGCGTTGACTTCCGAGCTTGCCACGAAACGAAAGCCGGCCTTCTTGGCGAGCGCCTTGATGTGGGCCTCGGTGACATAACCACTTTCCACCATTCGGTCGCGGCTGGCGCCGTTGGGCGCGCGATGCTCCACCACCCCCAGCACGCCACCAGGCTTCAACGCATTGAACATCGCGTCGAACATGCCGGGCGCGTAGTCGCCCTTCATCCAGTTGTGAACGTTGCGAAATGTGAGCACCATGTCAGCGGTTCCAGGTGGCGCCATTTCGGTGCGTTCCGGAATCGAGAGCTCCGTGACGATCACTCGATTGTACAGGTCGGGCCGTGCGGAAAGCTTGCTCTGCAGCCCGCGCTGCATCTTCTTACGCCATTCCGGCGTTCGCTTGGCGGTGAGCGCGAAGCCCGCAGCATAGTACTTACCGCTCTCTCGGAGAACGGGGGCCAGAATCTCCGTGTACCAGCCGCCGCTCGGCCAAACCTCCACGACGGCCATCGACGGGTCCATGCCGAAGAAGGTCAGTGTTTCTTTCGGATGACGAAATGCATTGCGATCCGCGTTCCCGGGCGCGCGATGAGGGCCGCTCATCCACTGCGCGACGGCCTCGGAGATCGAAGATGCGCTCACCCGCGCGCCCGCCACCAGCACGAAGATGCAAACCACGACACGAGTGAGGGTGGAGCTACGCTTCATCCAACGTTCCCCCTACGCTTCGGGGTCATGTGTCGTTACGCTTGGCGTCAGCCTCAGTTGGCGCGTGGGAGCCGCAACTAGCCATTCACGGCTAGGATGCTCCAGGCGATGATGAGCTGCGCGGCGTAGTAGAGCGGTAGGCCCCAGAGGCGGTTCATGAAGCCCAGTGCGACGAATCGGTC
>JBGUEF010000514.1:0-2399 GCA_041821485.1 Deltaproteobacteria bacterium | reverse complement strand
CTCGCCCAACCCTACTAGTTCCCCTGAGCAAGCTTGTTACCACGCAAGCGAGGCAGTCCACAGCTATCCGTAAGCGGAAATTGCGAAACGGGATCCCGAAGGACCCCGTTTCACGGTTGATAAAGGGGACAGTCCCCTTTTTGCACGGAGTCTTCGCCCCGCTCAGTTACAGAGGCCTATGCCCGTTGCATGGGGGCAGTGTAAGGTCATTGGGCTTGCGTGAGGTGCTTGGGCTTGTACGGTCCGGGCGGAGGGCGAATGCGCGATTTCGAGGGGAAGGTTGCGGTGGTCACGGGCGCCGCGCACGGCATTGGACGCGAAACGGCGCTCGCCTTGGCGGAGAAGGGGTGCCGGCTCGCCATCTGTGATGTGAATGAGGCCGCGCTCGAGGGCGTGCGCCACGAGCTCGAGGCGAACGGAGCGACGGTCACTGCGCATCGGGTCGACGTCTCCGACAGGACGCAGATGGAGAAGTTTGCATCCGATGTCGTCGAGGCGCACGGCGCAGCTCACATCCTCGTCAACAACGCGGGCGTCACAGTCTACGCGTCGTTTGAAGAGCACGACATCGAGGATCTCGAGTGGATTCTCGGCGTGAACATCTGGGGTGTGATCTACGGCTGCAAGTTCTTTCTGCCGCACCTCAAGGCTGCTGGTGAGGGCCACATCGTGAACCTGTCGAGCGTGTTCGGCATCATCGCGCCTCCGCTTCAGACCAGCTACGTCGCGAGCAAGTTCGCGGTGCGAGGTTTCAGCGAATCGCTGAGGGCAGAGCTCGCCGAGGACAGGATCGGGGTCACCTCGGTCCATCCCGGCGCCATCAAGACCAACATCATTCAGAACGCCCGCCTGGTTACCGATACCCATCAGGAGCTCCGTAACTCGACACAGCGTCTGTTCGATCAACTCGGCACGACACCCGATGTGGTGGGCGCGCGGATTGTCCGGGCGATCGAGTACAACTCGCCGCGCGTCTTGATCACCAAGGAAGCGCGCATGGCCGATGCGCTCAAGCGCCTCATGCCCGCGACCACCGACGGCATCGTGGCTCGCATCTTCAAAAGGGTCTCGACCTAGTAGTCGTGCAGAGCATTCGGCGCGAGCGATTCGGGGACTTCTCCGTCCTTCACCGGGAAACGAGCGGCGTGAGGCCGGTCGCCGTGCATTTCGCGCACGCTACCGGCTTCAACGCAGAGACCTATCGAGAGTTGCTCGGAGACCTCGATCCGGCGCTCGACGTCTACGCGATGGACGCGCGCGGGCACGGGATGTCCGAGGCGCCGGCAGACCCGCGGAAGCTGCGCTCCTGGCGGCAGTATCGCCAAGACCTAGAGGCGTTCGTCGAAACGCTTTCGCGGCCCACGGTCCTCGCCGGCCATTCGATGGGCGCGACGGTGAGCATGGAGCTTGCCGCAGCCCGACCCGACCTGGTTCAGGGCCTGGTGCTCATCGATCCCGTGATCGTTCCACCGCGCCACGTCCCGATGTTGGCCATGGCCCGCACGTTCGGTTTGGCCGGACGTCTCATCCCGATCTCTCAAGCCGCGGCACGGCGGCGCATGGAGTTCCCCTCCCGAGAAGCGGCGGTCGAGAACTATGTCGGGAAGGGACCGTTTCGTACGTGGCCCCGCGAATGGATCGAGGCGTATGTAGACGGCGGGACGGTCGACACCGAGGAAGGGAGCGTCCGCCTCAGCTGTGATCGCGTCTGGGAGAGCAAGACCTTCGCCTCGGCAAGCGTCAACCCGTACCGGCAGATCGAGAAGCTTCGGTGTCCGGTCACCCTGATCGCCCGAGAGCACGCGGGTCCACCGTTCACCCGGGCGTCCCGAGATGCGTTCATGCAACGCCAGCCCGACACGCACCTTCTCATCCTCGAAGAAGCGTCTCACTTCATGACGATGGAACATCCGGAGATTTCGCGGGCGGAAATCGAGCGCATGGCCGAGCAGGTTCGCTCAGAGCTCGGATAGCTCACGCTCGAAGCTGCCGGACAAAATTGGAAAGCGACACCAGGTTTTCGGGTCGAGGTTCTTGTCATCGACGTGAAACGAGGGCGCGTATCGCTCCCGTTTCCATTGATTGCGTGACCAGAGTTGGAAGAAGCGCTTCACCCAGCCGCGAAGGGTCTCCTCGTCATACTCGGAAAACTCGGTCGTCAGAATCTCTAAGCAGTCGGCAGGCGGGAGCTTATCTCCGATGGCCAATCGCTCGATGACGTCGAGCACGGGGTAGGGCATCAGGTCGCCCTCGTCGGTTTGATCGCTGCCCTTAGGGCGGAGCTCGGCGGTGGGCGTCTGCACGTTGACCGCATGGAGTGCGGGGATCGGCTGCATGCCGACGGGGCCCTTGATTTCGAGCCAGCGAAGCCAATGCCGGAGGAAGGCCTTGTCGATTCC
>JBGUEF010000513.1:0-2401 GCA_041821485.1 Deltaproteobacteria bacterium | reverse complement strand
GGGGCGACGCGGTTGGCGAGGCCCATCAGGACCGCCTCCCTCGCAGGGACGGGGCGGCCGGTGAGGATTAAGTCCATTGCGCGGCTGTGGCCAATGAGCCGGGGCAGGCGGATGGTGCCGAGGTCGATCAACGGCACGCCGAAGCGGCGGCAGAACACTCCGAGCACGGCGTCCTCGGCCACGACGCGAAGGTCGCACCAGAGAGTGAGCTCGAGGCCGCCGGCCACGGCGTGGCCTTCGATGGCCGCGACCACCGGCTTGCTGAGATGCATGCGCGTTGGCCCCATCGGTCCGTCGCCATCTGGGGAAAGCTCCCGCTGCTCCCCGTCGGCAAGCGCTTTGAGGTCGGCGCCGGCACAGAAATACCCCCCCTCGCCGGTCAACACGGCGACGAGCGCTGCCTCGTCTTCGTCGAAGCGGCGGAAGGCCTCCGCCAGCGCTTGGGCGGTGGGCGCATCGACGGCGTTGCGCACCTCAGGCCGGTCGATGGTCACGATGGCGATGCGGTCCCGAACTTCGTAACGCACGCTCATCTGTCAGCTCCGTAGGTGATATTCGGTGGCGTAGAACGTTTCGGTCTTCTTCATGTCGAGGAAGCCGTTGACGTCGCTCGCGACGCGCAACATGTTGGGCACCATCTTGAGCGCACCCCCGAAGAAGCGCGTCGGGTTCAACAGATCGCCACGAGTGCGGCACGCCTCGAGCACGATGCCGTCCGACGGGTCTGCCCCATCGGTCACCGCCCCGCGAATGACGTTCCGCTGGTAGTACCAGAGCGGGTGAATCTCGAGCGACAGCGGCGTGTGCCCATCATGCCAGCGCCGGGTGAACTCCTCGATGCTGACACCGGCCTTCTTCTGGAGCATCGTGAGAAGAATCGGCGATGGCGTCGGCTCACCGTCACTCCAGGCTTTGTCGTAGGCGACGGGATACGCCTCTTCCACCTCGTAGCCGGACACCGAGCTTGAGGCGTTCTGCAGCGCTTCAGAGAAGCGAGAGGGATCTTCCGTGTCGTCATACACGTTGAAGATCGCGATCGGCTGGCTCTTGAACGGAAACAGAACGAGCTTGGGCGGCGGCGCCTCGGTGACCGTCAGCTGGAGCTTCGAGGGGTCCAGGCTCAACAGGCGCTGGCTCACCTCGTTCCGCATGCGGTCGGCCCATGCCTGGTGGCCCTCGCCATTGCCGCGCAAGACGTACATCCATTTCCGCGAGCCCATCCGGAGGTTCTAGTCGCCAACACCACCGACGGCAATACCCCCGCCATTAAGACGAGACTAGTTGGCCTGGGCCTTCTTCGGAAACCAGGGCACGAGGCCGTTCACTTGCTTCATGTGATCGGCGTAGTCCGGGCGTCGCTCGGAGCTGCGCCGATCCATCCAGGGGATCGATACGCCGACGAACATCGCGGTCATCATGAGCGGCCCGGCGATCGTCCACACGTAGCCAGGGTCGGCAGCAAGCCCGAACAAATAGAGGCCCCACCAGAACGTGAGCTCGCCGAAGTAATTCGGGTGTCGCGAGTAGGCCCAGAGCCCCGTCTTGATGATCTCGCCGGGTCGCTTGACCTTGGCGAATGCCACCAATTGCTGGTCCGCCACGGTCTCGATCGTGATGGCGCCAGCCGTCACGATGAGCGCGAGCAGGTCCATCCAGGAAAGCGGGCTGCTGCCCTGCGTGAGCGCGACCCAGGCACCGCTGAGGCCGAGCAACACCTCGACGGTTGGGAAGAGATGAATGCCGAACAGGTCCGTGAAGAACCACAGCGCTGGCACTTTCTCCTTCATGATGACGTAGCGCCAATCCGTGTGGTGAAGCCCCGGCCAGCTGCGGGCCCAGTTGTAGGTGAGGCGCGCTCCCCACCAAGAAACCAGGAACAGGACGGCACCCGCGCGGACTGGGTTGATCGCCTCTTCTGCATGGAAAACCCAGTAGAAGACGATCACGATCGGCGCGACCGACCAGTACGCGTCGTACATGCTGGAGCACTTGAGCCCGCGCGAGAACGCGAAGACCACGAGGGTGGCGGCGAGATCGGCGATCGCTACGGTCCAGAAGGAATCGAGATCCTCCGGAACGAAAAGCAAGGTCACCCATGCGACCGCAAAGGCCGCAAGATACCCGCCAGCCAGCCAAGCGAACGAGGCTCGGCGGCTCCAGCGAGGCGCAGTCATGTGGCTCGGCTCAGCCGTTCAGGTTCTGGTTCGCGAAGTCCCAGTTGACCAGCGAATCGAGAAACGTCTTGATGTAGTTGGGACGCGCGTTGCGGTAGTCGATGTAGTACGCGTGCTCCCAGACGTCGATCGTGAGCAGCGGCTTGGCGCTCGTGGTGATCGGGGTCTCGGCGTTGAGGGTCTTCTTGATGGCGAGCTTGTCGCCCTCGGCGACGAGCCATGCCCAG
>JBGUEF010000512.1:0-2409 GCA_041821485.1 Deltaproteobacteria bacterium | reverse complement strand
GGGCCTCGAGGACGTGGCTGCCATGGTTTACCCATGGACGCCAGAAAAGACTGAAAAGGTTACCCAGGTTCCCGTGCAGACGCTTCGAGCGCTGGCCCGGGAGTATGCAGAGGCTGACGGGGCCTCGCTTTTCTGCTCGACGGGCTTGAATCAAGGCGGCTTCGGCACCTTGGGGTTCTGGATCCTCGAAGTGATCAATGCCGTGAGTGGCAACCTCGATCGCAAGGGCGGCAGTGTCGTCAGCCGGGGCGCCATCGACCTGCCACGGCTCGGCAAGCGAGGCGGGCTCTTTCGGCGGGGTCGCAAGAGCCGCTTCGGTGACCTTCCTGCTGTCGCGGACACCCTTCCGACGACGACCCTGGCTGATGAGATCCTCACGCCGGGAGAGGGCCAACAGCTCAAAGCCCTCTTCGTCGTGGCCGGAAATCCGATCCTGTCGGCGCCGAACCCTGGCGGCCGCCTCACCAACGCCTTCAAAGAGCTCGACCTCCTGGTGTCGTTGGACCTCTTTCGTAGCGAGACGGCCGAGCTTGCCGACTTCGTCTTGCCTGGGCCGACCTTCCTCGAACGTCCCGATCTGCAGATGACGTTTCAATTGATGTCCGGCACGCAGCCGGTCCGCTATCTGCAGTACACCGACCCGGTTCTCAAGATGCCCGCCACCGTGCGCGACGAGTGGTGGGTTTTCTCGGAGATTGCGCGGGCCGCGGGGCTGCCGTTCTTTGGAAACCGGCTCGTCGAGAAGCTCTTCGACCTCAACCGGCGCGCTGCCAAACGGCCCGGGCTTCGCGAGCGGCTCGGCTTGAATCACAAGCGGCTCATCGGCTTGTTCACCTTGATCGGGTCCGGAATGACGCCGGCTCGCCTTGCCAAACGGTACCCTCATGGCCGCATCCTCAAGCCAAACCGGCCGGGCTGGTTCTTGAAGCGCGGCGTTCTGACCAAGGACGGGCGGGTCGAGCTCGCGCCAGTAGACTTCCTCGATGCCGCGGAAGCGGAGCTCGAGACCGGATATCGACGGGAGCTTCGCACGAAGACGACCTTGAAGCTGATCAGCAAGCGCGAGAAACGCGGCCACAACTCGTGGATGCACAACACACCTGCGCTCGGCGGCAAGGCTCACACGACGAACCGGCTCTACATGCACCCCGACGACGCGGTGGAAGCGGGACTACGAGAAGGTGAGCTCGCCGAGATCGCAACCGAGCACGGCAGCGTTCAGGCGCCTGTTCAGATCAGCGAGGACATGATGCGTTACGTCGTCGCACTGCCCCATGGCTGGGGGCACCGGGATTCGGGGCTCGCGTATGCGAGCGAGCATCGCGCCGGGGTCAACGTCAACGCGCTGGCAGGCGATGGCGCGAGAAACACCGAAAGGCTTTCGGGAATGGCGCAACTGACGGCATTGCCAGTTCGAGTGAAACCGGTTGGACCGTCTGACCGATCAGAGGAGAAATAGGAATGGAAACCGCGACAGAGGAACAAGAGAAAGTCGATTTCGATCCGATCTACGATCCGTTCAACCCAGAGCTGATCGCCGACCCCTATCCGTTCTACGCGCGTCTCCGAGACGAGCATCCGGTCTACTACAATGAGCGAATGAACTTCTACGCGCTGTCTCGATACGACGACATTTTCCACGCGCTTCGCAAGCCGCAGATTTTCTCCTCCGCCCAGGGGCTCACTCCGGTAAAGGACGAGATCAGTCAGCTCGGCATTCCGCCCACGTTCATCATGATGGACCCGCCGAACCACACTCGGCTTCGGCGACTGATTACCAAAGCCTTCACACCAGATACGGTCAAAGAGCTCGAGCCCACCATTCGCCAGTTCGTCATCGACCACGTCGAGGCGATGAAGAGGAAAGCGGCTGACGGCGAGGAGGTGGACCTAGTTCAGGCCATCGCGTCGCCCCTGCCCACTATGGTCGTCGCCGACATTCTCGGCGTGCCCCCAGAGGACCGCGAGAAGTTCGACCCCTGGTCGGATGCGATTACCTCGGCCTCGGCAGACTTCACCCTCGACGTCCAGCAGGCGATCGGCGCTGTTCAAGGCCTGGTCACGTACTTCGGCGCCATGTGCCAGGCGCGACGAGCCAACCCGACGGGCGATATGATCAGCAAACTCACGCAGGCCGAGGTCGACGGTGAAACGCTGACTGACTGGGACATTCTGGGCTTCTGCTTCGTGATGATTGCCGGTGGCAACGACACGACCACCAACCTGATCGGCAACTCGATGAAGTTCCTTCACGAGAACCCGGACCAGCACCGGGAGATGCTCGAGGATCCCTCGCTCATTCCAAACGCGATCGAGGAGTTTCTTCGCATCGAATCGGTGGTGCAGGGCCTTTCACGCACCACCACAGAGGACGTGGAGTACTACGGCACCACGATTCCCGCGGGCAGC
>JBGUEF010000511.1:0-2415 GCA_041821485.1 Deltaproteobacteria bacterium | reverse complement strand
GACTTGGTCGCAAAGCTGTCCAGACGCTAGGCGTCCTCGACCTCGAGGAAGCAGACGCTGAACCAGTCGCGCTCGTCGCTCCATTGCCGCGTGAGTCTGAATCCTGCGGAGCGGGCCATCTCTTCGAACTGCCGTAGATCGTACTTGTGGGAATGCTCGGTGACGATGTGCTCGTCGGCGGACAGGGCGATGCGGGCGTTCCCGATCTGAACCGACTGATCGACCTCACTGATCAAGCGCATCTCGATTCTACCTTCACCCTCGACGAAGGGGGCATGGTGGCGGAACTTGCTCAGGTCGAAGTTGGCGCCGGTCTGATTGAGCCGACGCAAGATGTTCAGGTTGAAGGCGGCAGTGACACCGAGCGCGTCGTTGTAGGCCTCCTCGATGACTCCGATGTCTTTCTTCCGGTCGATACCGACGAGGAGGCCACCGCCCTGCCCCACGAGATCGGCCACGCGGCCGAGGAAAGACACGGCCTCTTCGTGGGTGAAGTTGCCGATCGTGCTTCCGGGGAAGTACGCGACGGTGCGAGCGCTCGGGCGATGCGGGCGCGGCAAACGAAGCGGCTGCGTGTAGTCCGCACAGACCGCGATCACTTCCATGTCGTCGTAGCGGTCCGCGAGCTGATAGGCGGACGCCTCGAGCGCAGCCCGGCTGATGTCGATCAGCACGCAACCGCTGGGATCGATCAACGCATCTAGGAGCTTCTGAGTCTTGAGACCCACCCCCGAGCCGAACTCGACCAGAGTGGCATGCGGGCCAATGCATTCGGCCATCTCGTGCACTGCTCGGGTCATGATCCCGAGCTCGGTGCGGGTCGGGTAGTACTCCGGGAGCTCGGTGATCGCTTCGAACAGCCGCGCGCCCAACGCATCATAGAAGTACTTGCACGGAAGCGCTTTTGGAGAGCGTCGAAGGCCTTCGCCCGCCTCTGCCTGCAAGTCACCTAGCGCTGGATGAAGGTCGACGATGCGTACGCGCTCGCGAGTGCTCAATGGATCAAATGCAATCATCGGTTCAACCACCGTCCCGGGCCAACCGGATGCCGCTGAATTGCCAGCGAGCGCCCGGTTGGAAGAAATTTCGATAGGTCCTGCGCGCGTGGCCGGCGGAAGTCGCAAAACTGCTGCCTCGCAAGACGTACTGGTTACACATGAACTTGCCGTTGTACTCGCCCAGCGCACCCTCGGCGGCGCGATAGCCGGGGTAGGGCGCGTAGGCGCTCTGGGTCCACTCCCACAGGTCGCCGAAGAGCTGGCGCAATGGGATGAGTGGACGGGGGACGACCGCACAGGGGCGCGGGCTCCGGCTCGGCGGTCGCCGCCTCCCACTCGTGCTCGGTGGGTAAGCGAGCGCCGGCCCAACGGGCGTACGCGTCGGCCTCGTAGTAGCTCACGTGCATGAGAGGATCAGCCTTTCGAACCCGTTCGCGACCATGAAGGGTGAATGTGGTCCAGCCGTCCGGGTCGTCGCGCCAATACAGAGGAGCGCGCCAGCCCTGCGTCTGCACGGCATGCCAGCCCTCACTGAGCCACAGCTCCGGCCGGTCGTAGCCGCCATCTTGGATGAATGCTTCGTACTCCCCGTTGGTGACGAGGCGTTGTGCGATCTGAAACGGGTGGACCAGCGCATCGTGAACCGGGCCTTCGTTGTCGAAGTGAAATGGTTCGGGCTCCGAGCCTATGCGAACGATGTTCCGGGCGTGGTCGGCCCAACGCATGGCCGGAATTGAAACCGCGTCGTCGGGCTTCGATTCTGGGTCGGCGTACGCAGGCTCGAGGGGGTTACGGGACAACAGGTGCTTGATGTCCGTGACGAGCAACTCCTGGTGTTGCTGTTCATGGTGAAGGCCGACTTCGATGCGCTCTGTAAGGTCGCGGCTGAGGCCGGTGCCAAGCAGATCGAGAACGGCGGCGTCGACGCGTTCGCGATAGCCGGTTACCTCGTCGTGCCCGGGCCTCGTCAGAAGCCCTCGCGATGGACGGTCGTACTGCTCACCGACCGCGTTGTAGTAGCTATTGAACAACACGGCATAGGGCTCGGGGGAAAGGCGTTCCACACCGGCGGCGCCGAGCACGAAGGTTTCGAAGAACCATGTCGTGTGGGCGCGGTGCCACTTGACGGGACTCGCCTCGGGCATGCTCTGAGCGCATTGGTCTTCCGCGGAGAGGGGCGCGGCCAGTGCTTCGGTCTGCGCGCGCACACGTTCGAAATCGCTCGCAATCCGGTCTTGCAGCATCTGGCCATTCATAGTTACCGCCTTGGACGGGTCAAGAGCGCTCGTGTTACCAAAAAACCGGTCGCTCGTCACTGGGTGACGGGGTCATCTCCGATGGGAACCACCATGACCTGGGTGCGCTGCAGGTCGTCGATCTTCGTTCCGTCGTAAAAATGCTGTTCGAAATAGACGTG
>JBGUEF010000510.1:0-2437 GCA_041821485.1 Deltaproteobacteria bacterium | reverse complement strand
GCCACCCAACCGCGACCTATGTGGTGGTCGGCGCCACACACCCGCACGTGAAGGAGCGGCACGGGGAGGCCTACCGGCGCAGCCTCGAGCTTCAGGCTCACAAGCTCGGGGTGGAGGAGCACCTCGTCTTTCACGATCGCTTCGTGAGCGCATCTGAACTCGCCGAGTTCTTGTCGGCGGCGGACATCTATATCACCCCATACCTGAACCCGGAGCAGATCACCTCCGGGACACTGGCCTACGCGTTAGGGAACGGAAAGGCCGTCGTTTCGACTCCTTATCGATACGCGCGCGAGCTCCTGGCGGACGACCGCGGCCTCCTCGTCCCGTTCCGAGACTCGGCCGCGATAAGCGCGACGGTGAACAAGTTGCTCGGCGATCCCGGAGAGCTCCAGGCGCTCGGTGCGCGCGCGGCGGAGTATGGGCGCAACATGGCCTGGCCGTCTGTCGCGCGTCAGTACGTCTCGAGCTTCGAGCACGCACTCCGCGAGAACGAGAAACTGCGCCGCTCCTTTTTCTCGTCGAACCCACGCGCGCGGCGCCCGGTCGACCTACCTGCACTCAATCTCAACCACCTGCGCGCGTTGACCGATGGCACAGGCATGCTCCAGCATGCTCTTTTCTCCGTTCCACGCTACGAAGACGGGTATTGCGTCGACGACAACGCCCGCGCCTTACTGTTGACGACGCTGATCGAGGATGCGGGCACCGACGACTGGCAGACGACTCACTCTCTCTCGTCGCGCTACCTCGCGTTCGTAGGTCACGCCTTCAACAAGGATTCGAGCCGGTTCCGCAATTTCATGGCGTATTCCCGGGAATGGCTCGAAGCCCGCGGCAGCGAAGACAGTCATGGTCGTACTCTTTGGGCGCTCGGCGCCGTGGCAAGTCGCTCGCGCGAACCTGGATGTAAGAGGCTTGGCGGCGAGCTGTTTCATGCTGCTCTGCCGGCGGTCGAGGAGCTCGAGAACCCTAGGGCTTGGGCCTTCGCGCTCCTTGGCATCCACGAGTACCTGCGCGCGTTTCAAGGAGAGAGCGGGATCGAGGTGTTGCAGAAGCGGCTCTCCGAACGGCTCCTGTCGAGATTCGAGTCGAACGGCGGCAGCGACTGGCCATGGTGCGAGGACATCCTCGCATACGACAACGCGCGCCTGCCACAGGCCCTGATCGTCTCAGGCAACCAGTTGGGTGATCGAGAAATGGTCGCGGCCGGACTCGAGTCCCTCCGATGGCTCAACGAGCTCCAGTGCTCGGGGGAAGGCTATTTCGCCCCGATCGGCTCGAACGGATTCTACCCGCGACACGGCGAGAGGGCTCGCTTCGACCAGCAACCCATCGAGGCCTGCGCCACGGTGTCCGCCTGCCTCGACGCGTGGCGCGTGACCGGTGACGAGGACTGGACCCACGAGATGTGGCGCGCGTTCAGTTGGTTCCTCGGTGAGAACCAGCTGCATACCTCGCTCTACGACCCCACGACAGGCGGCTGCCGGGACGGGCTCCACCCCGATCGACCGAACGAGAACCAGGGGGCCGAGTCAACGCTGTCGTTCTTGATCGCGCTGACCGAGATGGGCACGCTCGACTCCGAGATGCGACTGCGGGACGAGAGTGCGGCCGCCCTTGCGACCGGCGAAGGCCCCAGGGGCTCGGCGTGACGTCACCTTCACTCGGGGCCCCGGCCGCGCTCCGCGTGGCGGTGCTCGCCCCTATCTCTTGGCGCGTTCCTCCCCGCCACTATGGACCTTGGGAGCAATTCGTCTCTCTTCTGACCGAGGGCCTGGTCGAGCGGGGACTCGACGTCACCCTCTTCGCCACCGCTGACTCGATCACCAAAGCTCGCCTCGTCGGGAGCGCCCCACGCGGATACTCGGAAGACGCCGCCATCGACGCAAAGGTGTGGGAGTGCCTGCACATCTCCGCCGTATTCGAGCGCGCCTCGGAGTTCGACCTCATCCACAACAGCTTCGACTTCCTGCCGCTCAGCTTCTCCGGATTGGTCGACACGCCGGTCGTCACTACGATCCACGGATTTTCCTCGGAGCGGATCCTCCCCGTGTATCAGAAGTACGACGGGCGCAGCCACTACGTGGCGATCAGCGATGCCGATCGACACCCTTCGCTCGAATACGCGGCTACCATCCACCACGGAATCGACATGGGCGCGTTCACGATCGGCACCGGACCACGCGACTATCTCTTGTTCTTCGGCCGCATTCATCCGGACAAGGGCACGGAGGAGGCAATCCTCGTGGCGCGGTCCGCGGGCCTGCCGTTGGTGATTGCTGGCATCGTGCAGGATCGAGGCTACTTCGAGCGCGTGGTCGAGCCTCATGTCGATGGCGACAAGGTGCGGTTCGTCGGCGCGGTCGGACCCGAAGCAAAGAGCGAGCTCCTCGGCGGCGCGCGCGCCCTACTCCATCTTGTGAGCTTCGACGAG
>JBGUEF010000509.1:0-2438 GCA_041821485.1 Deltaproteobacteria bacterium | reverse complement strand
GCTGACAACGGGCCGATGACGCACAACCCCCCAGCGGGTGCGGGCCTCGGCGAGGGCATTTTTCGCGGCGGCAAGGGCGACTATACCGAAGGCGGTGTGCGCGTCTGTGCCGCCGCACTCTGGCCGGGCGTGATCGGATCGGGCCAAGTGGTCGGCGATATGATTCACGAGGTCGACCTCTTCACGACCTTTGCTCGGCTGGCGGGGGCCACCAAGTACATGCCGACCGACCGAATCATCGACGGCATCGACCAGACGGCACTCTTGCTCGAAGGCGACACGCATGGCCGCCGCGACTATGTGTTCATCTATCAGGGGCCCGATCTGGCGGCCACGGTCAAGGACCAGTACAAGATGCACTGGACTTCAGCTGATCCCGGGCAGGCCAAGTCGGGAATCACCTCCGTGTATGATCTCTACAACGATCATCGTGAGCACAACCCGATCGTAGTCGGCGGGTTCCACATGAAGGAACCGTTCAAGCGGATGCGGGCGCGCCACGAGCTATGGAAGAAGAAGTATCCTGACAGGGAGGCTCCCCATGGGCCGGCCTACACCGGCATCTCCAATGCGCGACCGGAGACGCTGGCACTGTCAAAGCCGCCTGTAGACTTGAAGGACTTGCCCTTCGACCCGCTCGAATTCATCGAGTACCTCAGCGAGCTTCCGTTCGACCCGTCTAGCGAGCCGGGACCCGGGCAGTAACGCCGCGAGGGGCTCCGATGACAAACTCAATGCGCGTTTCGACGTTTACTCGGTTCGTCGGGTGGGTGTCGCTTCTGACTGTGGGGTGCGCAGCGACCTCCAGCACCGTCGCAACTCCCGAATCCGTCGCAGGCTCTAACGCCGCAGCGCGCCCCAACATTGTGATGATCGTGCTCGACGACGCTGCGTATAGCGATTTAGGCGTCTTTGGCGGCGAAATTCAGACGCCAAGCATCGACCAACTTGCAGAGGAGGGAGTGACTCTCACGCAATTCCAGGTCACGCCCAATTGCTCGTCTACTCGGGCCTCTTTGCTCACTGGCATGGACCACCATCGAACGGGCCTCGGAACGCATGGGCCCGCAGCGGCCAACCAGAGGGGTAAGCCCGGGTACGAAGGGCACCTCAATAACCGGGTCGAAACTGTTGCGGAGGTTCTGCGCGATGCAGGCTATCGGACCATGCTCGCGGGCAAGTGGCACCTGGGCAACAGGGAGCCGGCGACTTGGCCCCTGGGTCGCGGATTCGAGGACAGCTTCGCCCTCTTGAATGGTGGAGCCAGTCATTGGGACAAGAGCCCGCTGTTTCCCTCGAAGCCCACCGTGTTCGTGGAAGGCAAGACACCCGTTGAGGAGCTACCTGCCGACTTCTACTCGTCTGATTTCTTCACGGACAAGATCATCGGATACATCGAGTCGACTGAGAAGCCGTTCTTCGCCTTCCTGTCCTTTACGGCGCCACACAACCCCTTGCATGCGCCTGCAGCACTGATCGACAAATACAAGGACACGTACGCTGACGGTTGGGACGCCCTCCGTCGACGAAGATTAGAGAGCCTCAAGTCAGTCGGGATTGTTGCCGATTCGGTGACGACTCGAGCTCGACCTGACTGGATTCCCGCCTGGGACAGCCTCGATGACGTCGCCAAAGAGCGGGCCACGAGAGACATCGCCATCTACGCAGCGATGATCGATCGCGTCGATCAGAATGTCGGTCGACTCGTGACGCGACTCCGCGAGCTGGGGAAGTACGACAACACGATCATCGTGGTCTTCTCCGACAACGGCCCAAGCAAGACCACCATCGCCGACTACCTTGGCATGGATGGGATGGATCCGAACTACCTCGAGCGCTTCAACAACGGGCTCGACAACCGCGGCCTTCCCAACTCCAACGTGGATCTGGGCCCAGGCTGGGCATACGGTTTGGCAGCTCCGTTTCGCCTCATGAAGGGCTACCAAAGCCAAGGAGGCGTCATGAGCCCGCTCATCGTGAAGCCCCCTGCAAACTGGGAAAAGCCCCACAAGCGAATTGCCAATCCGGTGCACGTGATGGACATCATGCCCACCTTCGTGGACGTCGCTCAGGGCAAGCCGCCCGGTGGCGGGGACACATATGAGATGCAGGGCGAGTCACTTGCTGGGCTCTTGCAGGGGGGCGAAGGCGACGCGTTTGAGCAGCGCGGAGTGGGCAGTGAGTTGTTCGGCATCAGGGCTTACCGGCTTGGCGACTGGAAGATCCTTCAGCTGCCGCCGCCCTACGGAACCGGCCAGTGGCAGCTCTACGACCTTTCCAAAGATCCCGGCGAGACGAACGACTTGGCGGCCCGATACCCCGAGCGCCTCGAGGACCTTGCGAAGAAGTGGCAAGCCTATGCGGCAACGAACGGTGTGGTGGAGCCAGACACACCGACGCTCTACGCCAGACCGCCTCATTGACGAACCGATTCGGGC
>JBGUEF010000508.1:0-2450 GCA_041821485.1 Deltaproteobacteria bacterium | reverse complement strand
GGCTCATACCGATCGGAGCCAGCCGGAGCACTGCTGCTCTCCGCGCAGCCCGCAACGAATAGCGCCATCAGCGCCGAGAAGAGAAAGGCAAACCTGAGGGCTCCAGGCTTGGAGAAAGAAAAACAATGCATGGTCGGGCTCCTTATCCGCGCTGCGGCTGATGGACAAATCGCCAGCCCCGTTTGGCACATGACACAAAATATGTCAACTGTGTCAGAGAAAGAAAAAGGGGACAGTCCCCTTTTTGTAGGGGTTAATGCTTGGGGAGGTAGGCGTGAAGCGCTGGCAAATACGGGGGCTGAGCTCCAAGCGAGTCCGCGCCTTCGACCCGGAGGTGGTGACTGCGCGGGGCGCTCCCGAAGCCGATCCAGCTTCGGTTGGGCTAGGTCGCGAGGACGTCGAGTCGATCTGGTCCGCGGTCGTCGACTTCTACAAGACCGGGTTTCATCCCGCCCTCGGCCTCTGCATACGCAGGCGAGGAGAGGTGATTCTCGATCGCACGATTGGCCATGCGCGAGGGAACTCGCCGGACGACCCCGAGGGCACGCCGCTCGTACCGGCCACCGCCAAGACTCTCTTCAACTTCTTCTCCGGCTCGAAGGCCGTCACCGCGATGCTCGTTCACTTGCTGGTGCAGCGAGAGCAGCTGCACGTCGACGAACCGGTGGCCACCTTCATTCCCGAGTTCGCGCGTAACCGGAAACACCGAATCACGGTCCGCGACCTCCTCACGCATCGTGCTGGGATCCCCGATGTGCCCGCCGAGGTAGCGAACCTCGAGTTGTTGCAAGACCCGCAACGCATCCTGGAGCTGATCTACGAGCTCGAGCCCACGTATAAGCCCGGCACGGTTCCCGCGTATCACGCGATCACCAGCGGCTTCGTTTTCGCCGAGCTCATCAAACGCATTTCGGGAATGGGGATTCGCGAGCTCCTTCATCAGGCGATCTCCGAGCCGCTTGGCATGAGCCACTTCAACTTCGGCGTGCCCGTCGAAAGGCTCGACGAGGTTGCCCTCGACGCATGCACGGGCCCCAAACTGCTCTGGCCTCTGAAGGACATCTTCGAGAAGGCGCTCGGGGTCCCCTTCGAAGAGGTCATCGACATCTCGAACGATCCGCGCTTCCGAACAGCGGTCGTCCCTTCTGCAAACCTCATCGCCACAGCCGATGACATCTGCCGCTTCTTCGAGCTCCTGCTCGCCGGTGGCGTCTATGAGGGCACCCGGATCTTCTCCGAGTCCACCATTCGTCGAGCGATCGAACCACAGACCCCAGGCCAGATCGACAGGACGCTCTTCTTGCCCTTGTCCTACTCGATGGGCTTCATGCTTGGGACCGACCCGGTCGGTTTGTACGGCATCCGCTGCGGGCGGGCGTTCGGTCATGTCGGGCTGAGCAACATCCTTGCCTGGGCCGATCCTGATCGCGACATCGCCGTGGCGCTCATGAACTCCGGGAAACCCCTCTTCGCGCTAGACACCCGCCACTGGCTCGAAATCGTCCGGCGGATCAGCACGCGCATCCCTCGGGACGGCAGCCCACGATTTCCCATTTGACACATGAAACAAATGCTGTTATTTGTCTCAGATGTCTGCCAACACGGTCGCTGCTACGGCCTCGGATGATACCAAAACAAAGCCCGTTCGTGAACGGCTTCTAGATGCAGCAGAGGGTTGCCTCGAGCAGTTCGGCCCGCAGAAGACATCGATGGAAGATGTCGCGCGTGCTGCCGGCATGTCGCGCGCCACCGTCTATCGTTACTTCGAGAACCGTGACGCCTTGTTGCTGGGCGTTGCTTCGCGTCAGGCGTCATCTCTTGCAGCGGAGGCGATCAGCTATTTGGCGCAGTTCAACACGATCTCCGATTGGCTGGTCGAGGGGCTCCTGTTCACGCTACGCGAACTGCCGAGCCGGCCTGTCTTTGCATCACTGGTTACCTCCCTCGATTCCCGCGCCTCAGGTAACCTGTTTCTTGGCTCGACGGGCCTCGTCCAGATCGGGGTCAACGTGCTGCAACCGATATTCGCGAACGCGAAGGCGCAGGGGCGCCTTCGCGATGACGTCGACCCGGAGATGCTGGTCGAGTGGCTGCTTCGTGTGCTGTGGACGTACCTCAATACGCCGAGCCAGGTCGCTACCGACGAAGAAGGCATGCGCAAGCTTTTTCGCATGATGCTCATTCCCGCCGTCCTCAAGGACAGCCACATCTGAACCCCCGACCAGCACGAGCTCCTTGCCGAGGAGATTTTCGGAATCAATCCAGACACTTGTATCGCGCGCGTGGGCTTCCACGACTTGCGCGAGTGCGCCTTGCCCCGCCCAGTAGACCGCTGCCTGCCCCCCGACCCAACCCGATTTGCGAGCGAGGGCACACTTCTTGTCCAAGTCAACACAATTGAGGTTATTATCCGGCCCGCAGAGGGGCTCTCCGCCGAGACTTCACACTTC
>JBGUEF010000507.1:0-2451 GCA_041821485.1 Deltaproteobacteria bacterium | reverse complement strand
GCCTCCAAGCCATGTGGGACGAAGGGCCCGGCAAGCGGTTTTCGAAGCACGGCCACTACATGAATATGAGCAACCCCAGCTACGAGCGCGTCGCTTGCGGCTTTGCCAAGAGCGCGGACGGTGAAATCTGGAGCGTGCAGAACTTTCGGTGACTCAGGTGGTGGTGGAGGTGTAGCCCACGAGCTCGGGTTGCTAGATGGGCGTGAAGTTCACTCGGTGCCCGTGAGCTGGCGGATCAGTGTGGTTTCGTCGGAGTCGTAGGGTGTTCCGTCGGCGTTCAGGATGTCGTGGAACCACGGGTTGGCACGCTCGGGACTCATATCGACCCACGACAGCCAATGGTAGTTCGTTTGGGTCTTGCCAACGACGAAGCCCCAGTTGTACGCGCCGATCTTTTCCTCTTTGAAGATGGGCATCACACCTTCGAACGTGCTGTCCTCTGGGCGTGCCATGTACTCCGTGCAGAGAATCGGTCGACCGTACTCACGCAGAAAGGCGATCAGGTTCTGCACCACGCTCGGCGGCTCATAGCTGTGAAATGTGACGATGTCCGATTCGGCGAGGACCAGCTGGTTGAATGAAGTCAGATCCGCGGGGTCGTCGGCATCGAGATCGTAGACGCCTGACGTGATCGGTTGTGTGGGGCCCATCGCACGTGCCCACTCGAAGGCCTTTGTGGCTAGCTGCTCCGCGCGGGGGCGCTTCTGCTCCGGCGGCAGCTCCACAGCAAGATAGAAGAGGTTGCTGCTGTCGCCCTCGTTGAAGAGGTCCCACACCACTACGCGTGGGTCCGCACGAAAGCGGCCGATCACGCCTTTGACGTAGCCCTCGAGCTCGTCGTGGCGATCCGCATCACCGAGGATCTCCGCGCCAGGGCTCTGCACCCAGCGCGAGTTGTGCGTGTGGGGCTGGGGTTCCGGCTGCTCGCCGAGCGCCGGAAACGGATCCCAAACGCCATCGAACAAAACGAACATCGTGGCGATCCCGTGGCTATCGGCGATTGCTAAAAACCGCTCGATGCGATTCAAGAATCCACTCGGATCCTCAGCCCACAAAAGATCATGCAAGAAGACGCGCATCGTGTTGAATCCGAGCTCGGCTGCCCAGCCGAGCTCGCGGTCGATCGTGTCCTCATCGAATGTGTCGGCTTGCCACATTTCAAGCTGATTGACCGCTGTGCTCGGTATGAAGTTGCTGCCGGCGAGCCACGGCTGCTGGACGTACCAGGCGTTAGCCTCAGTTGCTGTCCACTGTTGTCGCGGTACGATCGGAGCATCGCTTTCGCCGCCACACGACGCCGCGACCAAGGCCAGCATGATAAGCCACGTGCGCATGGCGTGGAGCATAGCCCATTCTGGGCAGCGCGACCTGACAGCGCCGTCGCTCTGGAACGCCGGCCTGCGCAACCGGATCCGCCGCAACGTACAGCTCCAACTGCCGTTCTGAAGGGAGCCAAATTCCACGTTGTGGCTTCGCGAGCGTGACGGTATCGTCTCGGTACGCATGCTCACGCTTTTCGGAAACGCCTTCAGCCCTTTTTCACGGAAGGTACAGCTCGTGCTCGAGTACAAGGGGGTCGACTACGAAATGGTCGATGGCCTCTCGCACGCCAACCACGACAGGCTCGCCGAGGTGAACCAGCGCCTCGAGGTGCCGGCAATCGACCACGACGGTCTCATCGTCGTCAATTCCGCCGACATCGTGGCGTACTTAGAGCGCGTCTTTCCGGATCGACCCCTCTATCCGAGCGACCACGAGAGCTGGGTGAAGGCGCGCGCCTGGGAGCGTTGTGCCGACACCGTCATCGACCCGATCCTGGTCGACATCAGCTACTGGGTGTGGGCGATCCGAGAAGACAAGATGCCCGCCGGTCTCCTCGATGCGGCGCGCACGGATCTAGCGACGATTTACGAAGCGCTCGACCAGCAGCTCGAAGGTCGCGACTGGGTTTGCGGCGAGCTCTCGATTGCCGACATCGCACTCTTCCCCCATCTCAGTGGCACTCGAATGCTGCAGGTTCCCTTCGATCAGTCGCGATACGGGAACCTGTTCGCTTGGTACAAACGCTGCCGTGCCGCGCAGATCTTCGCGGACGATTTGGCGCGCACAAAAGCATACCTCGCCGAGCCGGCAAGCATGGATATCGAGCGCGAAAAGATTTTCTGGCGCGGCGATCGAATCGAATGGATCCTCGCGCGCGGCCACCACGAATGGTTCGTCAACGAGATCGAAGAGGGCCGCGTCCTATGGCCCAAGCTCGGCATCCCGGCATCGACGAAGAAGAGCTGAGGCCGTATGACGGAGAACACAACGCTCGTGACCGTGACTGGCGCCTCCGGGTTCATAGCGCTGCATTGCGTGCGCGAGCTGCTGCGCGAAGGCTACCGAGTTCGCGGGACGGTGCGCAGCCTCGACAAAGAGCCAGCGATCCGGGCGGCGCTAGCGCTTGAC
>JBGUEF010000506.1:0-2453 GCA_041821485.1 Deltaproteobacteria bacterium | reverse complement strand
ACGCCCAACATCGACCAGCTTGCCGAAAACGGCGTGCAGTTCTCGAACTACCACACCCCTGCGACCTGCTCGCCGACTCGAAGCATGCTGCTCACCGGTGTGGACAATCACCTCACCGGCATGGGCAACATGATCGAGATCATGGCCGACAACCAGTTCGACCAGCCGGGCTACGAGGGGTACATGAGCGACAGCGTGGTAACGCTACCGCGGCTGCTCCAGGACGCGGGTTACCACACGTACATGGCGGGCAAATGGCACCTCGGAAAGAGCAAGGACAGCCTTCCCGCGGCGCGTGGCTTCGAGCGCTCGATCGCGTTGATGGAAAGCGGCGCCGACAACTTCGAGAAGAAATCGTACCTGCCGATGTACGATTTCGTGCACTTCTACGAGGGGTTCGAGGAAGTCGATCTGCCCAAGGACTTCTACTCGACCCGCTATTACATCGATCGGACGATGGAATACATCGGCAAGGACCACGCGGATGGGAAACCCTTCTTCGCGTACGTCTCGCTTCAGGCGCAGCACTACCCACTGCAAGCGCCCAAGGAGTACATCGATAAGTACCAGGGCGTGTACGACGTCGGTTGGGACGAGATCCGCGCCAAGCGCTACGCGCGGCAGGTCGAAAAGGGACTGATGCCCGCTGGGAAGAAGTTGCGCCCAGCCGCAGGCGCTGAAGCTTGGAAATCGCTTTCCAAGAAGGAACGCCGTGTACGAGCCAAGCAGATGGAGGTGTATGCGGGGATGCTCGAGGCCGTCGACGCCAACGTAGGGCGCCTGCTGGCCTATCTCGAAGAGATCGGCGAGGCCGACAATACGGTGATGATCGTCGTGTCGGACAACGGGGCCGACAACAACGAGCAGGACAAGACCTTCCCCGAGTGGTACGCAAAAAACTTCGACATGTCGTACGAGGCGATGGGCCTGCCGGGCAGCTACGTCAACTATGGTCCGGGCTGGGCCGGCGTGTCCAGCACTCCCCTGACACTATTCAAGGCGTCGGCTTCGGAGGGCGGCATGCGCGTTCCGTTCATCGTTCATTATCCCGGGAAGTTGCAGAAGGCTAAGCGGACCGACGCATTCGCCTATGTCAGCGACGTGACGCCGACGCTTCTCGAGCTCGCCGGCGCACCCGCCCACGATGGGTCATACGGCGGCCGGAAGGTCCACGAGATCACGGGGAAGAGTATGGTGAGCCTCCTTCAGGGCGAGACCGATCGGATTCACGGCCCCAACGACGCCGTCGCCTACGAGCTTGCTGGCAGCGCAGCGGTGTTTCGCGGTGACTACAAGATGATGCGCAACAACCCGCCGTTTGGCGACAAGAAGTGGCGTCTCTACCGATACAAGGCCGACCCGCTCGAGCTCGACGATCGCGCCGAGTCGGAGCCAAAGCGTTTTGCCGAGATGCAGGCGGCCTACGACGCCTACGCCAAAGAAGTCAGCCTCATCGAGGTGCCGGACGACTACAACCCCCTCACGCAGCTTCAAAAGAACGTGAAGCGCAACCAGGGCAAGGAACAAACGAAGAGAGTTCCAGCTCTCGACTGATCGGGTGAAGCCCCGTCGGCCAACGCTGACGATGGGCGCGCGCGAAGAGGAGCATGCTCATGCAGAAGTTCATTGACCTCACGATCAAACCCGTTTTGATCATCGGCGGCGTCGGGACTGCACTGGCTGGACTCAATGCGTTCTTCCCCCGATTCGCGGTCGAGAAGATACAAGAGCTCGAGTTCATCCCTGACTACACCATCTTCGTCCAGCACTGGGGCATCATGGTGGGCCTCTTCGGCGTGTTCATGGTGGCCGCCGCCTTCAAGGAGTCGTGGCGGGTCCCCATCATTCTCTACGGCATGCTCGAAAAGGGCTTCATGGTCTTTTTGTACGTCTCGAACATGAGCGAGACTTTCTCGAGCGGTTTCATGATCCCGGCCGTGATGGACAGCATCATCACGTTGTGGTCGGTGATCTATTTCGCTTCGCTGCGCGGCAAGTCTTGAATGGAGAAGAACTAGACTGGGAGGCTTCTCGAGCGGGAAACGGGATTCGTCTGCGTCGGAACGGCCCGTCGCAGGTGCTCCTTGACGCTGGCAATGAGGATGGTGTTCTTATCGGGCGGTCGTGGGTAGGAGCCTTGCTGGGATGCGGTGCAGTTGGTGGAGCGTTGGGCTCGTTGCGGTGAGTCTGCTCGCTTCGAGGGCCGCCCACGGGCAGGCGGACGAGAGCACCACGATGGTAGTCCCTGATACGCCCTCGGAGGACTCGGTCGCCGTGGTCAAAGTGAAGCGGGCGCTCTCCACGGCGACGCGGCAACTCGAGTCCCGGTCGGCCGGGATCACCCTCGGGTTCGCCGACGACTCCGATTGGGTCGGGACGACATCAGGCGAGTGGATCCGGGGCAACATCGACTGGATGCGCGAAGACAACATGGAGTTCGACAGCAACGAGTT
>JBGUEF010000505.1:0-2459 GCA_041821485.1 Deltaproteobacteria bacterium | reverse complement strand
CCGCCTAGGCCCCCTGCGCCACCCGCACCCCCGGTTCCGCCGAAGCCGCCGAAGCCGCCTGTGCCCCCGATCCCACCCTGCCGCTCGTCGCAGACTTCCTGCGTTTCACACGAGCCCTGGGTGAATGGGCTGCCGACGTGACAACAGATCAACGAGCCGTTGCACTCATTGTCTTGAAAGCAGGTCGTGCCGACATCACCCGTGCAGGCAACGAGGAAAACCAGGCAAATCAAAGCGAGCCAGACCAATTGGGAAGTGATATTTCGCATGAGCGCCGCGAGCATAGCTCAGAGCCTTGGAGGGGGCCACGCTTCCGGCTCGATCGAAGGGCGCCCCCCGCTACACTCCCGGACCCCATGCCCAACTCCGAAGATCACGCTCAAGCGCCGCGCGCAGGTCGATGCGCAATCGTGGGACGCCCCAATGTTGGGAAGTCCACGTTGCTCAACGCCCTCCTCGGGCAGAAGCTCGTGATCGCGACGCCGAGGCCAGGGACGACGCGGTCTTGCGTGCTGGGAGTGTACGCATCCGACGACCCGCCGACGCAAGTGGCCTTCGTAGACACGCCCGGCCTCGAGCGGCCCAAGGGGGCACTCGGCCGCGTGTTGATCGACAGCGCGAAGCAGGGGCTCGTCGACTGCGACGTGGTGGTGTTCGTGACGGAGGCGCCCAAGGCCAGCGCGCCGCCAAAGGTCAGCGAGAAGGACGCGACGGTCCTGCAAACCTTGGAGGTCTCCAACGTCCCGGTGATTCTCGCGATCAACAAGGTCGACAGGCTCAAAGCCAAAGACCGGCTCTTTGGTTTCATCGAGGCGTATCAGAAGAAGCGAGCGTTCGACGCGGTCGTTCCAATCTCGGCAACCCGCGGCACCAACCTCGAGGAGCTGCTCGGTGAGATCCGCGGGAGACTACCAGAAGGCCTGCTCTACGACTCGGATTTCCTGACCGACCGGCCGGAGCGCTTCTTCGTGAGCGAACTGGTTCGCGAGGCGGCCATGCTCAACACCCGCCAAGAGGTTCCCTATGGCATCGCGTGCGAGCTCGACAGCTATCGTGAAGAGAACGGGCTTCTTCGTATCGAGGGCACCCTCATCGTCGAGAAGCAGAGCCATAAGGCCATCGTGATCGGGAGCCAGGGCGAGACGATTAAGAAGATCAGCACCGAGGCGCGTGAGCAGATTGAGGCCTTCTTGCAGCGCAAGGTGTATCTGCGTTTGTGGGTGAAGGCCATCCCGGGATGGACCCGTGACCCGATCAAGGCGCGGCAGCTCGCGATCAAGGAAGGTGAAGCATGAGCCGGCGGCGTCGTGCGCACGCCCGCCGTCCAGCGGGCTCGATCGTCAATAGGCCGCTGGTTGCCATCGTCGGACGGCCCAACGTGGGCAAGAGCACGCTGTTCAATCGCTTGGCCGGACAGCACATCGCCATCGTGGAGGACATCCCCGGCGTAACGCGCGATCGCCATTACGCCGACGCGTTCGCCCTTGGCCGGGAGATCGTGTTGATCGACACGGGTGGCTTCGACCCGGACAGCGACGACCCGATGAAGGCCGGCATCACTAGCCAGGTTCGGTTGGCGCTCGAAGAGTGCGATGTCGTCGTCTGCGTGGTGGACGCGACCGTCGACCCATTGCCCGCCGACCGCGAGGCCGTGGCGCTCCTGAGAGACGCGGGCAAGCCGGTGATCTTCGTCGCGAACAAGGCCGATTCGAAGCCCAAGGAACACGACGCCGTGTCCTATTACGAGCTCGGTATCGACTCGATCATGCCAATCTCGGCGCTTCACGGTCGAGGGATCGGCGACTTGGAAGAGGAAATTGCGCTTCGCCTACCCGAAGTCGTCGAGATCAGCGAGCCTGAGCTGGACGTCCCAAGGGTTGCGATTATCGGCAGGCCGAACGCAGGGAAGTCTTCATTGGTGAATCAGCTCTGCGGCGAGGACCGACAGCTGGTCGACAATCGTCCGGGAACCACGGTCGACAGCGTCGACACCCTGGTTGAACGCGACGGGACGAGGCTGATCCTGATCGACACCGCCGGGATTCGCCGCAAGCGGAGCGTGAAGAAGCGAGGGGTGGAAGGCCTGAGCGTGCTCCAGGCGATTCGCTCGATCGAGCGAAGCCACGTCGTCGTGCTCATGATCGACGCCGAGGCAGGGGTCGGCGAGCAGGACGCGAAGATCGCTGGGCTGGCCCACGATCGAGGCCGCGCGCTGATCATCGCGCTGAACAAGACCGACCTACTGAACCGTGAGGCGCAAAAAACGGCGATGGACCGGACTCGCGAGATCCTGGCGTTCGTACCCTGGGCCCCGATGGTGACCGTCAGCGCCCTGCAGGGAAAAGGTGTCTCCGTCTTGCTCGGGCGCGTAGACGATGCGGTGGCGGAGCATCGAAAACGAATCGGCACGGCCGAGCTCAATCGCTTTTTCGAGGAGGTAATCGAGAAGCATCCGCCGC
>JBGUEF010000504.1:0-2468 GCA_041821485.1 Deltaproteobacteria bacterium | reverse complement strand
ATGAGGCTGCCGGTGAAGGTGATGCCGCCGATCAGGATCGAGAGCATGACCGTGATGGCCTCATCGGTGCCAAGCGTCTCGTAGACCTTTCCCGCGGGCCCTTGCTGAACGACCAAGTCCCAGTAGACGGAAGTCGCAACCAGCGCGGAGGCGATGCCTCCGAAGCCGTTGAAAAGGGCAACCATCTCCGGCATCGAAGTCATTTGGACGCGAATGGCGAACACGGCGCCGATGATCGTGCCGATCACCATGCCGCCGGCGATCCAGCGATAGTCGACGATGCCGAGCTCGAGCAGTGCGCCGATGATGGCAAGCAACATGCCGACAGCAGCGATGGCGTTACCACGTCGCGCGGTCTTCACCTTGGCGAGTTGCTTGATCCCGAAGATGAACAGGATCGTGGAAAGAAGATAGATGACCGGTACGACGGTCGAACGGATGACCTCTTGACTCATTTGCTCACGGCCTCCCGTCCCTCGGCTGGGACGCCCGCGGTTTCAGCTTTCAGAGCCTTTGGCTTCTTTCGTCCAAACATGCGCAACATGCGATCGGTCACTAGAAATCCGCCAACGACGTTGATAGTCGCGGTGACGATGGCGAGCGCGCCGAGGATGTTCGCCACGGTCGGTGCGCCAGTCGTTGCCGCTGCAACGGCGCCGACCACCGTGATGCCGCTGATCGCGTTCGCACCGCTCATCAGCGGCGTGTGCAAGGTCGGCGGCACCTTGGTGATCATCTCGAAGCCGACGAAGCCAGCGAGCACGAACACGTAGATGCCTATGAGCAGAGGTCCCAAAGTCATGGTCGATCTCCTTTCCTAGAGGGCCTCGGCGGTCGGTCCGTGACGGACTTCGCCGTTGTGGGTGAGTAGGACGCCGTCGAGGATCTCGTCCTCGAGGTTCAAAACGACCTCTCCCTCGGACAGCGTGCTGAGCAGGAGGGCCAGGATATTGCGCGAGTAGAGCAAGCTGGCGTCCGCCGGGGTCGCGGCAGGCAAATTGGGGTAGCCGATGATGGTCACGCCATGTTCGACGACCACTTCACCGTGCTTTGAGAGCTCGCAGTTGCCGCCTTGCTCGACGGCCAGGTCGACGATGACGGCGCCTTCACGCATCTCCTCGACCATGTCCTTGGTGATGAGCTTCGGGGCCGGGCGTCCAGGCACCAACGCGGTCGTGATGACCGCGTCTGCAGCGACGACCTTCTTGCGGACGATTTCCTGCTGCGCCTTGAGTTGCTCCGGGGTGAGCTCGCGCGCGTAGCCGCCTTCGCCCTCGCCACTCTCGTCCATCGGAACGTCGATGAATCGTCCGCCGAGCGATTCGATCTGCTCTTTGACGGCGGGCCGGATGTCCGACACTTCGACCACTGCGCCGAGGCGGCGCGCCGTCGCAATCGCTTGGAGCCCGGCCACGCCGGCACCCATGATGACGATCTTGGCGGGCTGAATCGTGCCGGCCGCCGTCATCAGCAGAGGGAAGTACTTGTCGAGGTAAGTCGCTGCCATGAGCACGGCCTGGTAGCCCGAAATCGAGGCCTGCGAGCTGAGCGCGTCCATCGATTGGGCGCGGCTGATTCGGGGCACGAGCTCCATCGCCATGGTGCTGACCTTGCGGTCGCGCAGAATCCGCACCGAGTCGAGATTCTTGTGGGGCGACATGAACCCGATGAGGATCGCACCCTCCTTGATCTTGGACGCTTCGTCCGGCGTGATCGGATAGACGCGCAAGACGATGTCCGCGCTTCCCCACGCGGCTTCCGCCCCGGCGCCGGCGACGATCTTGGCACCCGCGTCGCGGTAGTGCTCGTCGGTGAAGTGAGCGTGCTTACCCGCGTCGCTTTCTACGACGACGTCGAAGCCTTCTTTCACATAGCGCTTCGTCGTTTCGGGTGTGCAAGCGACCCTGGCCTCGCCCTCGACGACTTCCTTAGGTACGAAAACCTGAGGCATCCCTTCCTCCTGCGCAGGCGTCGCCAGATCGGCAAACCCGATTGAAACAGTCAACAATCGGCTGCCCGCGTTCGGGGTTGTTAGTGGCGATCCGGGGTGATGTCCAGCGGTGGCCCAAAAACCCCTCGGCGCACCTGTTGCGTCTTCGCCTGGCCTGCTAGATCCGGCCCGCGAACCTGGAGGACAAGAGCATGGGGAACCCCGCGAATCTCGACGAGCTCGCTATCAAGACGATTCGTGGCCTGAGCATGGATGCGGTCCAAGCCGCCAACTCGGGCCACCCGGGCACGCCCATGGCCCTGGCGCCGCTCGGCTGGGCGCTCTTTTCCGAACTACGCCGGCACGATCCGGCCAATCCGGATTGGCCCGATCGCGACCGGTTCGTCTTGTCGTGCGGTCATGCGTCGATGCTGCAGTACGCGCTGCTCCACCTGAGCGGCTATGCCGTCTCCCTGAACGACATTCGCAACTTTCGGCAGTGGGGAAGCCTCACGCCAGGCCATCCCGAGTCCCATCT
>JBGUEF010000503.1:0-2469 GCA_041821485.1 Deltaproteobacteria bacterium | reverse complement strand
CTCCACACGATGTTCGAGGAGCACTACACCGAGCTCGCCATGGCCGTGGATGTCGTCGCCGAACGCATTCGGGCGCTCGGACTTCCGGCGCCCGGGAGTTATGGGGCCTTCGGGCGGCTGTCCACTGTGCCAGACACCGACGGCGTTCCGAAAGCGCTCGAGATGGTCAAGCTGCTGGTCGAAGCGCACGAGACCGTGATTCGGACAGCTCGTCAGGTCGTGCACGTTGCCGAAGCGGCCGGAGACCAGGCGACCGCGGATCTCGGAACCCAGCGCCTTCAGCTCCACGAAAAGACCGCGTGGATGCTCCGAAGCTTACTTGAAGACTGATCGCACCGAACCCTCCGCCTGCGACGTAGGGTGCGCGCTCCCGATGCGGATGAACCGGGCCCGCTTGCGGCTGATCGGATGACGACCCAGATACGCGCGCCCTCGTCCAGACTGAGGAACGAATGAACAAACGAAAGCTGCTTTTGACCGGAGCGACCGGTTTCGTTGGCCGCCATCTCGACGCGGCGTTGGCCGAAACCAGTTGGGAGGTCGTTCGGGCGACGCGAGATCCGATAAAGGCGTCACGAGCGGGCTGGGTATACCTCGACGTGGGCGACCCGAGGTCAATCGGACCCGCGATCGCAGGGTGCGACGCTGCCGTGTACTTGATTCACTCGATCGACGATTCAGACGACTACCCCGAGCGTGAGGCCCGTGGAGCGGAAGCGTTTCTCGACTCCGCGGAGCGGGAGGGCGTCCGCCGGATCGTCTACTTGGGTGGCGTGGCGCCCAAAGCAAAGGCGTCCCGACATCTTCAGAGCCGCCTGCACACCGGTGAGATTCTTCGGGGAGGCACGGTTTCGACCGTCGAGCTGCGTTGCGGGTTGATCATCGGCGCCGGCGGCAGCTCCTGGATGATTGTCCGCGATCTTGCCGCGCGTCTTCCGGCCATGCTCCTGCCGCGCTGGCTACAGTTTTCATCATGGCCGGTCTGGATCGAGGATGTCGTGCTCGCAATTGTGCGCGCCCTCGATCTTCCGATCGACGCGAGCGCCTGGTACGACGTTCCGGGCCCCGAACGAATGACACATGCAGACTTCCTCTCCCGCGTCGCCAAGAGCATGGGAAAGGATCCTCGCCTGGTCGGTATCCCCGTCATTACGCCCAAGCTTTCGAGCTATTGGATCGCCCTCGTCACTCGGGCAGATCTCGCGTTGGCCCGCGAGCTCGTTCAGGGCCTACAAAGCGATCTCGACCCTAGCGGTCAGGTATTTTGGGATCTCCTCGAAGACGAGCAGCCGAGCGAGTTTCAGACATCGGTCTACCAGGCACTCGAAGATGAAATCTCCCGCGATCATCCTACGCCAAAGCTGGCGGGGCGGCTTCGGGCGCGTGTAAGGGCTCGCGGCTAGGTGCGACCAGCGACCAAAGCTCAGGCCGCGGTGCTCGCCGCCTGCGTACTTGCCTTCTGTCTTCCGATGGGTCTCCGCGAGCATCTCAACATTTGGATCGGCACCGGCACGGCTGCGCTGGCGTCGCTGGGACTCCTGTGGATCGGTGCTCGCCCAACGCCTCAAGCGGGCTTCACCCCGCCGACCGTGACCGGGATCGCCGCGGGCCTTGTCGTCGGGCTCGCAATGTCGCTTGCGACCTGGTGGGTCTATCCGATCAGTGTCTCCGTGTTTCCCCCGATTCAAACAGAGGTGGAAACCCTCTATGCGCTGCTCCGACAGGCACCTGGCCCCGTTCGTGCGTTTCCGCTCCTGTTGCTCGTCGTGGCGGCCGAAGAGCTCGTCTGGCGAGGTCTTGCGATCGAATTGTTTTCAAAGGCGGTGGGTCCGGCGCGTGCCGTCGTGGTGTCTGCCTTCGTCTACGTCCTTCCACAGGTTGCGCTCGGCTCAGCGTTGCTCGTGATCGTCGCGCTGCTTTGCGGGTTGCTCTGGGGCGCCTTGCGGGTGCAGTTTCGCGGGCTCAGCGCTCCTTTCATCGCCCATCTGCTGTGGGATCTTCTGGTATTTGTCCTGCACCCGGTCGCCTGAGTCTCGAGGCGAGGGCGCCGACTCACGATTGAATCGCGAAGGACGGTTCTTCACCGCCGAGGATTCGAGTCAGGTCTCCGCGAACCGCCTGGTTCCCGAGGTGCGCTGCAAAACGGCTTCCGCCTGGGATCTTGCGGCGAAGCCACTCCAAGCGCGTGACGACTGCACGAATGGGGTACACCGAGTACTGCCAGAGGTCGTCGGGAATGCGAAGGTCATCTGCGACCGTCGGGCCGTTGAAGGCACGCGCAAGCCCGTTGTGAATGCGGCTCACGGCGAGGGCGAGCGCCGGCGGGCCTTTTCCTTTCGCGTTCTGGCCCGGGACTTTCAGAAGCTGCTCGGTCAGTGTCAATGAATCTTGGTCGGGGCCGGGCTGAACCAGCCGAAGAAGATCGGCGAGGCGCCGCGTTTTGGTTTCGCTGCCGAGTTGCTCTAGGAG
>JBGUEF010000502.1:0-2476 GCA_041821485.1 Deltaproteobacteria bacterium | reverse complement strand
GCGATTGCGCCGAGTAGAGCACGGCGCAGACGAGTGCTACGACCGCGCTGGCGATCTCGAGCGGGCTGTAGAAATCGACAAGCAGTGACGCGTGTGCTGCGTACCAGTCAAAGAAGTCCGCCGGGGCGAGCGACCGCCAATACGGCACCAAGATGGCGGCTTCGGCCAGCATCGCGCCGGCTGTCAATCCAAGCAGCAAGACGCCGAGCACAGAGACGAAGGAAGCCAGTTGTCTGCTCATCTCCGTACCGTACCAGATGGCAGCGACGCCTGGGCTAGCTCCTAGCTCAATAGCTTAGCTTCATTTGCGGCCGGTACCCCTTCAGCTCTCTTAGCCCATCGGGGGGTTAGCGCGGGTGATGTTCTAGTGCCCTTCGGCCTCTTCTTCGATTTGTCCCAAGTTACTATCAGCCCGCTCTGAGGCGGGCGTCTGCCGCGTGTACATCCATCGTCGAAGGGGGAACGCGAGGGCGCGTCTTGCCAGTGGTTGGGCGGAGCGGGTACTACTCGGGTCGTGCGACCGCGAAAGGAAAGCCCGCTCCGCGTGCCGGCGAGCGACGGATCATGGCCTTACAAATCCTGCGTTTCGATTGGGGAGAGTTCGATGCTCGAGCGGGTTGGAGATACGCCTTCGGCGTTGCCTTGGTCATCGTCCTCTCCGAGCTCGTCGATTTTCCCTGGCTCGGGGCCGGGATTTCCGCACTCCTGGTTGCTCTGATTAACTTGCCCGGACCGCGGCGCGAGCGGATCCGGGGAATCCTGGCCTATATCGTGCTCGGCGCAGGGCTCGTCGGGCTCGCGCACCTGCTTGGGGGCACCTACTGGCCGTGGCTCGTGGCCATGCTGGCCGTCGGCTTCCTCGGTTCGCTGGCGATGATTTGGGGGCCACGGGGATACATGGTGGGGTGGTGCCTCATCGTCTGGTTCTACGTGGCGCCGCTGGTTGGCGCGATTGACGACACGCTGAGCGTCCTCGGTGCCCATGTGCTTGGGTCTGGGGTGATGTTGGTCCTGATTGTGCTGTTCTCGCCCAAAGACGTCGACGGTGCCGCCGAAGACGCCCTCGGAGAAGTCAGCGCTGCGACCGAAGAGCCCCCTCTCTCTTTCGTCCTCGGATACGCGCTGACGGTCGGATTGGTTCTCGCTCTGGGACTTGCTCTTGGCGATGCTTGGCTGACCGATCCGACGATGATCCTCAACGCGTCCCTCATGGTGCTCATGCCCAGCCCCGCCAAGACATGGTCCGTGGGGATAGACCGAATGCTGGGGGCGGTACTCGCCGTGTTCATCGGGTTCTCTCTTGGGCAGCTCGCGGGCGGCCCCATCCTCGAGGTGGCGATCTGGCTCGTCTCCTCGTTCTTCGTGATTGCAATGCTTCGGGTGAACGCCGGCGCCGTGATCTTCTTCTTTCTTCTGCCCTACGCCGAAGGATGGGGCGAGTTAGGCGGGGAACAGGGTCCCCAGCTCGCGAATGAGCGTCTTCTCGCCGAGCCGATCGGCATTCTCCTCGCAGGCGTGGGAATTTTGATCCTCCATGGTCTCCATCGCCGCCTTTCACGGAAGACCTAGTACACGAGGATCGCGGATATCCGGACCCTAGCCTCGACGTGTCGCGTCGCCCGGCGCGTCGACCCGTCCTGTCACTTGTGAGCCTCTTGCCGAACGTCGCCATCGAGCCTCCATCGGCTGTAGGATGGTTCCCGACAACTTGGGTTGGCTAACGTGGAAGCCATGGGGGGGAAGACTATGGCGAATCAGCAGGAGCGCGTGGGCCGTACGCCATACGCCGTTTTGATGGTCACGGGTTTGATCGCGCTTGCCGGCGTGATGGGATGCACGACGACCACGACCACTCGCACGACTACGACCACTACGACGACGAGCGACACGAGAGTCGCGCACGCCGAGCCATCTCAGACCAAGAAGCCGAAGTACGATTCGAGCGGCAAGCATCGTCACGAGCACTGCCACATCAAGGGCAACGGCAAGAACGAGGTCTGCCACGATCATCCGCACGAAGGCGAAGCGCATCACTAGCGGCCAGGGACAGGCCGCGCGGCCTCATCGGTTTTGACACTCGGACCTGGTAAGGAGCGCAAGAAAGGCTTCAGCCGCTGGTCCCGCACACTCTTCGAATTCAAGCGCGCTCCGATGACGGTGGTCTGGGGGGTGCAGGACCCTGTCGCGGTGACCGGCATAGGTCGAGACATGGCCCTTCGTGACCGGAATCGGGCGTGTCCGGGTGTCAGGATCGCTTAGTAGAAGGGCTTTATGGGCCGTATGTCGCTGCGTTCTTAATCCATTGGCTCCTGGTTCGAGTCCAGGATGGCCCACCCAATGATTCCGAAAACTTAGGTCGTACCGGTGGACGCTTTTCGGCCGCTTGGCCGGCCCCGGTGTCCACTTCGGTGTCCAGAATTCCGGCTCGGCGAGCGACCGCGCGGCGTGCAGCAGCTTCTGAGTTGTGCACGTAGAG
>JBGUEF010000501.1:0-2481 GCA_041821485.1 Deltaproteobacteria bacterium | reverse complement strand
ATCAAGCGGAAGCTCACGAAGGCAAAGAAGACCGCCACCAAAAAGAGCGCCGCACAAAAGAAGCGGGCGACCAAGGCGATCGCCGACCTCGAAAAGAAGGTCGAGGACGCGGCCAAGCAGCTGAAGGCGAAGACCTCGAAGAAAAAGGCCCCCGCCACAAAGAAGTAACGCCAGAAAAAGGGGACAGTCCCCTTTTTGAAAGGGTTAACTCAAACGTTCACGCGGCGCGCGTGGACTGCAAAAAAGGGGACAGTCCCCCTCATCCCGACTGGCGCTGCTGAGTCCCGGACACGGTCCGGGACCGGTGGAGCCAAGGGGGATCGAACCCCTGACCTTCGCACTGCCAGTGCGACGCTCTCCCAGCTGAGCTATGGCCCCAAAGGGAGCCCGGCTTAGCACCCCCCGGGCATGGCGCAAACGCGCTCTCGGATTTCTTGACGTTTCCCGGTGCCCCGGCGAAACGGAGAAGCGATGCGAGCGGCCGTCTTCTTCGTCATGTTCGTCACGGCTTGCAGCGGATACGACGACCTCGCGCTGCTCGAGGTGGACACTATCGTGCCGCCTGAGATTGAACCCGGTGGGACGCTTCGGATTCACGGCCGCGGCTTCCCACTTGGACGATCGCCCGACATCGTGTTGCGCGGCTCCGTCTATCGTCCGGGGATGCGGGCCAACAGCGTGAATGCGCGCCTGGCCGGGCACGTGCAGTCCGAGTCGCTGATCGAGATTCCGATCGAAGACGAGCTCATTCAGGCGCTCGGAGGCCGCGCCACAGTAGACGGAGAGCTCCGGGTCGGGTTTCGCACCGCCGACAATCGCCGCGACGTGTTCTCGGTGGAGCAGGTTCGAATCGACTTTCTTCCGGATACCTCCACCCAGTTGCGCGCCGACAGCACACGCGAGGAGCAGACGGAGCGAGACGGCGCCCAGAGCTTCGGGCTCGAGCTTTCGCGTGAGGAGCTCGGAACGGTGGGCGTTCGGGTGGTCGCAGTCGATCCGGACGGATTCGCTGCTATCCAGGGTGTAAAGCCCGAGGACACGCTCGTTGCGCTCGACGGAATGAACCTCTACAGCTGGCGCGACTTTGCCCCGGACCCGACCAAGAGCGAGTCGACCGTCCTCGTCGCGCGCGACAGGCTTCGCGGCGTTCATGCGCTGCGTTGGCCACATGAGGCGACCGAGCGTTCGGTAGACCCCGTCGTGCTCGGACTCTTCGTCCTCCTCGGACTCTTGCTTGGCTGGGTCTCCCCGGTGACGCTGTGCCTCCGCGCTAGGCCCTCGAAACTCTCACTGTCGGCTTGGCTCACTCGTTCGAGCCTGGTGCTTATCTTTGCCACCTTGTTGCTCTGTGTATCGGCCCTCCAGTGGACGACCATGTGGATCCTGGGATTGGGCACATTCGCCGCGCTCGTCACGCTCGCCTCCAGGTATGGCGCCGGCGCATCCAGTTTTGCATTTGCCGTGATCACGACGCTGACGGTCATGCTGCTCGCGAGGACCGCCAGCATTTCGGCCATCGTTGCAGCGCAGAGCCCGCTGGTGCTGCGTTGGTACCTCTTCCAGTCACCAGCGTCATTCCTCGCCTTTGGCGCGTATCTCTACGCGCTGGGCGCGGTAAGCTCACGAGCCCCGTTTTCCTCGTCGCTCTATTCCGCCGCCGCCGCCGTGTTGGGAGCCGCCCTGTTCCTCGGTGGTTGGCCATTGACCGGCTCGGTAGCGGGCGTTGCCGTTCTCGTTGGCAAAGCAGCTGCGATCATGTTCGCCGCTCAGGCCTTCGAGATGAGCCGGACCTCGGCGATCATGTGCTCGGGGCTGGGTCTCGGACTCGCCGCGGCTGGACTTTTCGTCGACCTCGATGCGCTGTTCCCACAGTGGAGCGCTCTTGCGGTTGGATGCGTGTGCGCCGTTGCAGTGCGCGCGCTGGTGCCACCACTCCGCCGTGAGTCGGCGCCCGCGATCGTCTGATCGCCGAGTAGGCTAGCTAGCCTGCTTCAGGAAATCGCTCAGAAGCTCACGCTGCTGCTTCGAGGGCGACAGAAACTGCAACCCCGCTTCGTACTGCTGATCGCCAGCAGGTTTGAGCCAGCGAATCGAGGCGGCGCATTCGAACGGCGCCCGGTCCGCGTCCTCGATTCCGTCCTGGGTCAGAAAGAAGCTGACAGTCACGACCTCTCCGACCGTGAGTGGCCGCGCGAATACGATCGCCGCGCCACCGGTGCTCAGGTTCTTCATCTCCGCATGCAGCGTTTGCCCCGAGATGGTGAGCTCGCACGAGACGCGCACGAGGTACCGTTCGTGTTGTCGCTTCTGTGCTGGAACCTGCGTCACGCGTTCATGATGCGGAAGATTCAGCGTGGAGCAAATTTGCCGGCATCAGTGAGCTTGGGATCGCCGTGCTCGCGAGCGCGCGCGAATCTCGTTGGCCTCGGCGCTCAACTCGCGATTCCCAGGCTCGTCCCGAAGCAACCCCGCGTAAATCGC
>JBGUEF010000500.1:0-2488 GCA_041821485.1 Deltaproteobacteria bacterium | reverse complement strand
AGTGGACAGCTGGGGCTCAGACCCAGGCGACAGAGTTGTTCGTCGACTAGAAGCAAGGCACGTGATCCGCGCCCCGAGTTGACGCGAATCCGTTGCGCTCCCCCCAAACGAAACGCAGCATGTGCGACCACGCCGCCGGGTTGCCCCCGGATTCATTGCGAAACCCGCTGGCACGCCTGATGCATCTGCATGGCGTAGCAGTGCCCTGCGCCTGCACGGGAGGCTGTCATGCGGTACTTATGCGGATTCGTGTGCGTCTGCGCGCTCGGCCTAGTTCCGCTCGTTGGGTGCAGTGAAGGCGGTGGCGACGGCGGCAGCGCTGGTTCTGCTGGGACCGTCGGCATGGGCGGGAACGGTGGAGCTGGTGGCGTCGGGGGGATGCTTCCAAGCGCCGTCATCCCCTACGATCGCACCGATCGCTTCGCGATGTCGCCGTTTCCCGACGACTTATGGCTCGAGCCGGACGCTTCGACCCCAACCGGATACCGGGTCGCTTTGAGCCTGCCATCGGGGGAGGCGGACGTGGTGATTTTCTACTCCGCGCTTATGAACGAGACGTCTAAGCTTGATGGTTTCAGCCCCATCGGCGGCATCGTGATCAAGCTTTCGGCCGCGCCGGACACCGCTTCACTACCGCTCACGCCGCAAGCTTCGCTGGAGCCGTCGGCGACACTACGGCTCTTCGACGTCACGCCGGGGAGCGACACATTGGGGCGCCGGATACCGTTTCAGTTGAGCCCGATTTCGAGAATGTTGGAGGGTCAGGAGATCGATCATTCCCTGGTGCTCTATCCGTCCATTCCGCTGACGCCAGAAGGGCGATACGCGGTGCTGGTCACGACCGATGGGCGTACGGAGGATGGGCGTCGCTTCGGACCTTCGCCCTCCATGGCGAGCGTGCTCGGAGTGGAGCAGCCAGGGGAAGCGTCCGAGATCACCAAGGCGCGGAACCTGCTCGCCGACGGTGTACTTGACGTCCTCGCTGACGAAAGTGCGGTTTCGCCCCCCGTTCGCCCGAGCGATGTCGCGCTGGTCTTTCGGATCACCGTGAGGAGCACGGATGAGATCCCGGTGACGCCCTTGTCGATGAAGGAGCAGATTCTGTCTGGACCTCCGCCGAGCTACACGATCGACAGCATCAGCCCCGGGTCCGGCGACGTTTCCGTGGTCGTCCGAGGCACATGGCAGGCGCCGAATTGGCGCGAGAGCGAGTACTTCATTTCGAGGGATAAGGAGGCCAATCCAAGAATCACTGGCCGTCTCTCCGTGCCATTCGTGCTTGCGCTGCCCAGGGCTGCGGAAAGCGGCCCCGTGCCTGTTCTCATGTTCCAGCATGGCAGTCCGGGCGGTGCAGAAGACCTAGTGTCTGAGGCCGAGCGGACGTGGGCGGAAGCCGGCCTCGCCTTGACCGGCTTCACCGACACACTGAACCGCGAGCTCGGGCAGGACTTGGACTATCAGAACACCGTGCTCTTCCAAACACTAATCCTCGAAGGGCGGTTTCCGGACTTCGCCATGCAAACCTACGGAGACCAAATGGCATTCCTTCGTGTCATCGAGCAACTCGGTTCGCTCGACCTTGTGCCCCTTCCCGACGGAGACGGCGTGCCGGACCTCAATTTAGAGGCTCCCCTCACGTATCTCGGCATCAGCATGGGGTCGATCCACGGATCGGCGTTTCTCACCTATGCTCCTGAGATCAGGGCCGCAGCGCTTGTCGTTGGCGCGCATCGTCAAGCCGAGGCGTACTTCAATGGAGGCACCTTCATCGACGAATTCCCCGCGACCTTGGGTGCGCTCCTCCCGAATGTCACGCCAACCGACTTCTGGGTAGGTCTCTCGATCTTTCAAATGATCTTCGACCACCAAGATGCGCATCAGCACGCGGCGTTCTTGTACCGTAACCGGTTGGAGGTTGCCGGCACGACTCGCAAGGCGAGCGTACTGTTCCAGGAGGGCGTGGGCGACATGCTGATACCCAGCAATGCGACCCGTTCGCTCGCTTGGACATTCGGACCGATCCCGCACCTCGAGCCGGCCTGGGACCCGACCCCAATCCTCCAACCGATGACGGGTCCGGTCATCGCAAACATCGACCCCGAAACGACCGCCGCATTCTATCAGTTCGTTGCCGCGGGAGTTCCCGGCATTGCACCGACGCCAGGCTGTGAAAACGAGCCCAACGGCCACTTTTGCGCGCAGGACGCGCCGGCAGCTCAGCTACAGCGCGTTCTGTTCTTGACGTCGGCACTAGAGCAAGCGGTGCCAACGATTGTAGACCCGCTGCCGCTGAGTAACTAGGTCAGAAGACGCTGTCGCACCATCGCCGACGACGTGAGCCTGGAACTGGACTGCGTCGATGCGGAGGGTGAACCGCCGACGGTGGACCAGCGTGGCCAACCGCGCCCCTCCGTACATTGACTTCTACACAGGAGAACGGCTCGCGATGTGCGGCACAGCGAGCGGGGGCGAGGCTAGCCGTATTTCG
>JBGUEF010000499.1:0-2489 GCA_041821485.1 Deltaproteobacteria bacterium | reverse complement strand
GCTCGACGAATCCTGCGACGCCGGCGAACAGAACGGCCAGTCGGGTTCCGGCTGCAGCGACACCTGCGAAGTGGTCGTCGAGTAGCGTCTCTGGCGGTGCCGCCCGCCCATCCTCGAAGCGATCGTCGACGCGACCTGAGAAGCGCAAGCATCAGCTCTCCCCGCTTGTCATCCGCATCGCAAGCTTGTACCAAGCTGCGAACATGACGAATGCAGCGGACACCAAGCTAGACCTTCCACCGGCTCCCGTTCGACCCGTGCCGGCGTCGCAGTGCTATCTGGCTTACGCGGCCGCTCTTTTGGTGGGCGCCCTGACCTGGTGGGTCATCCAAGATCGAGCCCTCATCGACGACTCCTTCTGGATTGGCTTTGCTGTCACCTGCGTGTCCACAGTCGTGATCTGGGTCTTCTCGATCGCCAACGGCAACTCGTCGATTTACGACCCGTACTGGGTCATCGCCCCACCGCTCCTGGCTCTTGCGCTCAAGGCAACCGGCGGGGGCGGCTTGCTTGGAGAGTGGAGTGCGCGGCAGGTCTGTATCGTAGCCTGTCTTTGGATTTGGGGGATCCGGTATCACACCATGTATTCCTGGACGGGCTGGCGGACGGGGCTCGTGCACGAGGACTGGCGCTACGAAGAAATGCGGAGCGCCCCAGTGCCGTACTGGCTCAACTCGTTGCTCGGGATGCACCTCTTTCCCACCGTGCTCGTGTACTTCGCCTTTGCGCCCGCGGCGCTCGTGCTAATCGCCGAGCCGTCGACGCAGCCTCCGTTTGGCCTTTGGGACGCCCTCGGAGTGGCAGGCGCGTTGTCGGCAGTTGCGATCGAGCTCGTTGCAGACGAACAACTGCGCAAGTATCGCGCCTCCGGCGACTACGGCAAAGGCGGCGCCTTGCGACAAGGGCTCTGGAAATACTCTCGTCACCCCAACTACTTTGGCGAGGTCCTGTTCTGGCTTTCGATGATCCCGTTTGCCGTGCCCGGTGGCCTCCTGACCCAGCACCCAGCGCTCGTCCTGACCGGGCCGATCATGATGGCGATCTTCTTCCGATTCAGCTCCTGGCTGATGGATGTTCGCTCGTTGGAGCGTCGTCCCGAGTACCAGAAAGTCGTCGATGAGGTCAGCGCGATGGTCCCCTGGTGGCCGAAGAGAGGGTGACGCAGCCGAGCGAGAGCGTCCGGTCCGTTCAAGCTTCGAGGGCCGCTGCCAGCTCGGCGATGTCGGGCGCCGTGAGTTCCGGCAACGGGTGAGGGACGGTCCAGACCACGCCTGGCCGAGTGATGAACGCTCCCGGAATGCCGACGCAACGGGCCCCAAGGATGTCCCAGTCGTGAGCCGCCACCATGAGCGCACTCGGCGGCGCGACTCCGATGCGATGCAGCGCGTGCTCGTAGGGTGCCGGGTCTGGCTTGAAGCGTCTCACCTCCTCGACGCTGATGATCTGCTCGAAGCGGTCGGCGATGCCCGCATGGGTCAGCTGGGCGGGGATGCCGGTCGACGAGCCATTGGAGAGCGCGATCAGGCGATACCCGGCGGCGCCCAGACGATCGAGAGCGGCGGGTACGTCGGGATGCGCCGGAAGTGAACGAAAGCCTGCGACCAGAGCCGTGGCCTCGTCGTCGGAGAGCTGATGTCCTTGTCGGCTGGCGACGGCACGCAAGGCCTCCACCCCAATGGTCTCGAAGGATCGAAAGCTGTCGGTGACGTTCGCCACGAGACTGCCGTGCAGCAAGCGGAAGAACCACTCGGCCAGCCGTTCGCCACCGCCAAGCGCCTCGGCGAGCACGGTGCGCAGCTCGGTCAGGTCGAGCAGAGTCTCGTTGACATCGAAAATGAGTGCGTCTGCTCGTTCCATGCGGTGCTAGGCGTTCTGTCGACTTGGAGCTAGATACCAGGCCAAGCCTACACGTGTCGCCAGCCCGACACCATCTGTACGTATTGCCAACAAATCATGAAACTCTCAGACGGGGACGGGAACTTGCCGCCGGTTGATCCCAGTGCGCCGCGCACGCCGCCCATTCCGACGTCCATCGATGTGCTCTATCGGGACGATGCCGTCGTGGTCGTCGACAAGCCCTCCGGTCTCTCGGTTCATCGCGGCGACGACCAGGGCTCGACGTTTGCCCTCAATCTCACCCGCAATGCGATCGGTCAGTGGGTGTACCCGGTGCATCGCCTCGATCGGGCGACCAGTGGCGTCCTCGTGTTCGCCCTTTCATCGGAGCATGCCCGGACTCTGCAGGATTCGTTCAGCACCCGCGCGGTCAACAAGACCTACCTCGCGCTAGTCCGCGGCACACCTCCACAAAGCGGGGTGATCGACAGCCCGATGGCCAAACGCGAGGGCGGTCCCGACGTAGAATCGGTGACCGAGTATGAAACGCTCTTCGTGTCCGACCGGAGGCTCTCGCTCGTCGAGGCGCGCCCTCGAACCGGTCGTCGTCATCAGATCCGCCGCCACCTGCGGCGCATCGATCATCCCCTTGC
>JBGUEF010000498.1:0-2491 GCA_041821485.1 Deltaproteobacteria bacterium | reverse complement strand
CGGTGGTGCAGTTCTCGCGCTCCGCTGGGTGTCGTGTCCCGCTGTGCCCTGCGTGGCCTAGGTGAGTTTGTCGATTAAGCGGTCTAGCTCGTCGAAGCTCGAGTAGCTGATTCGGACTTGGCCGCGTTCCTTGCCACTTTCGTGAATCTTGGTGGATGAGCCGAGGGCCCGTGAAAGGCGATTCTCGAGGTCGCGGACGTTCGTGCTCTTGCCTTCCTTCTTCGGGGCGGCTGCGGCACCGTCGGCGCGTGCCAGACGGCGTGACTGGCGCTCGGCCTCTCGGACGCTCCAGCCTTTCGACACCGCGGTGCGGGCGAGCTTCTTCATACTGGAGACGTTCGGAGCCGAGAGTAGGGCCCGGCCGTGGCCTTCGCTGAGGTCGCCAGTTTCGATGAGATCCACGACGTCCTTCGGCAGCTTCAGGAGCCGCAGCGCGTTTGCGACGGTCGATCGCTCCTTGCCGACTTTGGTGGCAATCGTTTCCTGGGTGTATCCGTAGTCGTCGACTAAGCGCTGGAATGCGCGCGCCGTTTCCATTGGGTTCAGGTCTTCGCGCTGGAGGTTCTCGACCAGTGCGGCTTCGAAGGCCGCTTCGTCGCCAAGGTCGTGCACGAAGATCGGGACATCTTTCAGTCCTGCTTGTTGCGCGGCCCGCCACCTTCGCTCACCTGCGATGATCTCGAAGCCGCCGGACGGTCGCTTTCGCACGAGGATCGGCTCGAGCACGCCGTGCTCACGAATCGATGCCGCAAGCTCGGCCAATGCTGCCGCGTCCATCCGCCCGCGAGGCTGCATGCGCCCGGGGTGCACATCCTCGATAGCCGCATTGTTTTTTGGGGCGCGTTCCGAGGCGGGCGGCGCCGCGGGAAGCAAGCCGTCCAACCCGCGCCCCAAACGTCTACGGGCCACTACGCCGCCGCCTCCAGGTCATCGAGCAACTCGCGCGCCAGATTCAAATACGTGTACGAGCCTCGAGAAGACGCGTCGTACAAAATCACGGGCTTTCCATGGGAAGGAGCTTCGGCGAGGCGGACATTGCGCGGAATGATCGTGTCGTACACGTGGAAGTGACGACGCACTTCGGCGGCCACCTCGTTGGCGAGGTTGTTGCGTGCATCAAACATGGTGAGCAGCACGCCGTGAATCTCGAGGTGCTCGTTCACCGACGCGCGCACGCGCTCGATGGTCCCCACCAGCTGCGACAATCCCTCGAGTGCGTAATACTCGCACTGAAGCGGGACCATCACGATGTCGGCCGCAGTCAATGCGTTGATCGTCAACATGCCGAGTGACGGCGGGCAATCGACGATGATGAAGTCGTAGTCGTCGCGCACCGCAACGAGCGCGTCACGCAACCGCGAGGCGCTGTCATCGACCTGTAGTAGGTCGCGCTCGGCGCCGACGAGATCCTGCGTAGCGGAGATGACGTGCAAGTAGGGCATCTCGGTCTCGAAGATCACATCGGCCACGTCGACCTCGCCGAGCAACAACTCGTAGGAGCCTTCCTGGTCCTCGTCGCCCGGCCTGCAACCGACTCCGGTCGATGCGTTGCCCTGCGGATCGAGATCGACCAGCAAGACGCGCTGCTCGGCCACCGCAAGACTGGCTCCGAGGTTCACCGCCGTGGTCGTTTTCCCCACGCCGCCCTTTTGATTGGCGATCGCCACCACCAGACTCATGGATTGCGTCTACCAGTGCAGCTGGGCGGTTTCAATCTCGTCGGTTTTTTTGCCATCTCGATCCCCCTGGGTAGGGTGTGCTGCAGTGTAGGACAAAGTAGTCATTTGCCATACCCATTCTCACTGGGCGACTTGGCAAAAAGGGAGGGGACATGCGCCCTAGAGGACCGAAGAGCTATCAAAACCTGGCCGAGTTCGAGCGTGAGGAATTGCGCCGCCACCACAAGGCCGGATGGTCCCTCGACGATCTCTATTCAGAGGCAACCTTCGAGCCAGGCGAGGACGACTCGCTCAAGTACGACGAGCCCAAAGAGCTCGACTTCGACTTCTAATCCGCCGGCCCGCCGCCAGGCTGCAGCAAGTGCTGCTCGTGGCCGTAGTTGGCGTCGTGCTGGGTCGGGCCAATGATGCCTTCGGCCATCGACCAGAGCAGGGTAAAGGCCACAGCCAGCGTCACGAAGCTCAGAACGATGAGCCTGGGGCCCGTCCAGAAGGCGTCTTCCTTTTCGGTGCGAGCGGCCATCGCATCGCTCATCGGGACGTTGTTGTACGTGTCTGACATGAAAAAAGCCCTGTAAACCCTCTCGGACCGGCTACTTAGTGCCATCGGGGCGACGGGTCAAATCTGCGATTGCGGCCCGATCATTCACCGACGATCACCACCTTGAAGTCGTCGATTCCATGCACGCTCGTGAATGTGTTCGCCTCCGACGTGTTCGTATTGGTCCGTACGTAGGCGAAGGTGAGCTCAGCGCCCGCGGCGCTGAAGTCCGGATGATTGGCGGGGGAGCCGAAGTCTTCGGCAGTGAGCC
>JBGUEF010000497.1:0-2498 GCA_041821485.1 Deltaproteobacteria bacterium | reverse complement strand
AGAACGAGCCGCGGTTCGTCGAGCCCTATTTTTGGAACGTGACGACGAGCAGCTCGATTTCGACCTCGTCTTCGAGGCTGATCTTGGCGGCGATGCTGTCGGTGCCGATGCCGAACTCGTTTCGGTCGAGTGTGAGCTTGCCCTTGTAGGTCGTCACATCCACGCCGGCACCGTTCTTACCCTTGGCGACCTTGAACGGAATACTGACCAACTTCGTCTTCCCGTGCATGGTCAGGTTGCCCTTGACCGTGAGCTGACTTCCTTTCGCCTTCACGCCTATCGAAGTGAATCTGATCTTCGGGTATTTGGCTGCGTCGAAGAAGTCCGGGCTCTTGAGATGGTCGTCTCGCTTACCGTTCTGCGTGTCGATCGAAGCGACGTCGATGCTGGCCTCGACTTTGACGGTCTCGGGCTTGCTCGGATCGCCATCGATCTGGACATCGAATTCCCCGAACTCGCCATCCACATCGAAGATCACGGTGGCAGCCGTGAAACTCAGCTTGCTGTGCGTTCGATCCAGCTTGAGCGCCGAAAACGCAGCAAAGGCTGTCGAGCTGACCAAGAAAACCCCGAGCGCCGCTCCGAGCGCATTACGAACCGCATGCTTCATGAACTTTTCCCTTTCATACATGGCCTTCGGTACGCGTCACCCGGCCGGATGTTTCGGTGGCCGCCCGACGCCCCGAAGCCGTTCCATCGGTAACATCTCTGTTTCCGCGCGTATATACGCGATCAATGACTGACTCAGCGACCGCAAAAGCCCGCCAGTGGGTTCGGATCTCACACCGCCCAACAGGAACGCCCCTGGCCGAAGGCCCGGTCGGATGGAACATCATGCCATTCGAAGGCAACTTCTACATCCGACGCAAGTTCCTCCGGACCGATGGGTTCAAGGTGAATTTCATCCCAGGCCTCTGTGTCTACAAGTTCCTCTATGTCTGGATGGACCTGCTGCTCTCGACAGGCGAACGCGTTCGCAACCTCGGCTGGATGTACTGGCTTCCAAACCCACTCTTCCCCTTCATTTGGTTCCGAGTGGGCATCCCGCAAAGTCACCCGGAGCTCGAGGTGGAGTATTCGACCGGCCCGCCGTCCTGATTCATGCACTGAAAAACGAGATCACCTCATCAGCTCTCTGCTGCGCATCGTGGCGGCCGAGCGATATGAGCTCCTCCGCAAAATCGCCGTCGAACAGGATGAAGGAGAGCAAGTCGGACTCGAACTGCGCCCTGAGTCGCGCCGACACCGCCATCAGGACGCCGGGCAGGGACTTCGCACCAAGGCGTTTGGCATGCCGCGTCGTGATGTCGCCAATGTCCTGGGACGGATGAAACACCAGAGTCTCCAGGCGCCGGTAGGAAACGCCGCGCGTACCCTCGACGACACCTCGGACCCGGCGCATCTCGTCGACCGTGAGTGTTTCTTCGAGCACACCCCACAATTGATTGAACCGGCGCATCACCCCGAGGTCGTAGTTGATTGGATCGAGCAACAAGGCATTGAGAACCTTACCCAAAATGAAGAACGGGCTCGGATACGCCGCCGTTCGCCGACGCAGCTCAGCGAGGTCCTCCGCCACCTCCTCACGGTGCAACGCCGACACCACGACCAAGCGATCGGCGCCGGAACGAATCGCGGGCGCCAGCGGCGTGTTGAACCGGATGCCGCCATCGCAGTAGTATTCCGACCCGATCCTTCGCGCTGGAAAGATCAGGGGTATCGCCGCGGATGCGAGCACATGCCCGCACTCGATTCGGGTCAGCGCGCCCTGCCTCCGGGGATCGCGCGAGGGGACGAATCGCGCGGCGGGCGCCACCTCGGCGAACATGGTGGTTTTCGTGCTCGCAATGTTGAGCGCGGCGACCACCAGCGCCTCAACAACACCCGTGTCGACGTTTTCGTGCAAACGCCCAAATGGAATCTGTGTGCGAACGAGCTCTTCGAGGGCCCGAGGGTTGATGAACGAGCGGCCGAGCCGCTCCCCGCCGCGACTCGGCCGCAGGAACCGCATCGGACTGATGCGCAGGTGCTCCCGAATCTCGAGGCTTCGCCACTGATCCAACAGCCCCGACACGTTCATGTCAGGACGGTCCGCGTGGGCGGCAAGCCATGTCGCGTTGATCGCGCCGACCGACGTACCCGTGAAGATGGAAAATGGCACACGCCGATGCCCTCTTTCCTCGAGTAGTTCGACGATGCCGGCAATGACACCCGCCTCGTAGGCCCCGCGCGCACCGCCGCCGGAAAGCACAACGCCCGTTCGGGCGGAACTCGGAGTAACAATAGCCACCGCCCTGTCTACAAGCCCTCGAGCCGAACGTTACATGACCCCAGCCAAACACGACCTCACGGGCCTCGCGCTTCTCAACGACGCGGTGAAGAAGGGCGGCGCGATGGGGACGAGCTCCATCGGCGGCCTATCCGGTGCGTTCATCCCAGTGTCAGAAGACGAGGGCATGGTGCGCGCGGTCCGCGAGGGCACGCTGACGATCGAGAAG
>JBGUEF010000496.1:0-2499 GCA_041821485.1 Deltaproteobacteria bacterium | reverse complement strand
CTCGAAGCGGATCCCTTCAGGGATTTCCTCGGACACGATGTCGGTGGCCACAACCTCGATGCCACGCCGGGCCAACGCCCCGATGACGTACTTGCCGACTTTGCCCGAGGCCCCCGTGAGCAGTGCAGTCTTCATCGCGGCCGGAGACTGTGGCTCGAGCGCGGTCCTCGCAAGGCGGCGAGGCGCGGAGCGTCGCACGACGAGATTAACCCTTTCAAAAAGGGGACTGTCCCCTTTTTCTGAATCCTATCGGTGGTCATGGCCTCTCCCCTTCAGCGAGTCCGACGTACAGGGCCTCACCCAGTGTGCGGTCGGCGCTGTTCGACACGCGCTTGAGCCAACCATTCCGGTGCATCCAAAGGATTGCGCGCATCAGGAACGACTTGGCTTGAAGGTCTACTTTGCTGCGGTGCAAACGGACGCTGGCTATCTTCCAACCGTCGTCGGTGCGCACGTATCTGTCTTCGTAGAACCCCGCGCCTTCGAGGAGGTAAAGCGGCGTGGCGACGCGGTCGGTCATGCGCCACAGCACTCGAACCTGGCCCGGGCCCTCCTCGTGAACCTCGGGCTCACGAACCTGGTGCAAGGTCTTGGCGCCGCGGAGCTGGGTGGTGAGCAGCCGGCGGATGGCCGGGCGCCCATGCACTGCCGAGTCTGCGCGGGGCCCTACCTGCATCGTTGCGTCCTCGGTGAAGAGCGCGGACCAGCGATCCCAGTCCTGGGCATCGAGCCACTGGCAATAGTGGGCTTTCAGCGCCTCGATGGCCTCCTTGGTCTTCGCCGGGCCCGCCGCTTCGTTGGCTTCCGAGTGAGCTACCATGGCCGAAGTGTCCGCAGCCCTCAGGGTTTGTACCAAATCGGCGAGGTCCAGGCGCGCTCTTGGATGCTTGGTTCCACGCGGGGGACGCAGCAGCGGGCGTCGGCTGTCGGGAGGGAGTTGGGATCCGTGCAATCTACGGCTTCGCAGAATGCGGTGTTGAGGCCGGCCGTTGGATCGCAGCAAGCTTCGTCCATCGCGGTGCTGGGATTGTCGCAGTCGTAGCCGGCATCGACGCACTGATAAGTCGTCCAACGGCACGTCGGGTTTTGAATGACGCGCACGTAGTAGTACGCCCTCTGCGAAGGATCGAAGTCGGGGTCTTCCCAGACGGCGCAGAGCTCGGCGGCGCCGGTTCCCGTGGGCTCGCAGGTCGTCAGATCCACATTGGCGACGTTGTTCACGTCGCCCGCTATGTAGTCGAACACCTTGGTATTGTACGTGTCGCCGTCGAGCCAGCCCTTGACCACTTGCAACCTCTGTAGCGCGGCATCGTTCGGGTCCTGCTTCGCCATGACGGCGAACCGCGGGGCACCCGGTGCTTCACTGCCGGAGGGCGGATTCAGGATGCTTCCCATCGGAACGCCCTGCTCGTCGCCGATTCGCTCGAACTCAGCCGAATCGCACAGGTCCTCCGGATACGTCCAGCCACCGAAGAATCGCGGAACGATCCGCGGCCCGCTCGTGCCAAACGTTTCGCGATTGCGCATCGCTTCGAAGATCGCTTCTCGCGAGTTCTCTTCCGCCCAGACGCCGGCTAGGCCGCCCGGGCTGACGTAGAGCTGATCGGTGAAAGCCTCGGGAGGAACGATGTTGGGTTGACCAGCGCCACCGTGACCGGGGAAGTTGCTTTCGCTCACCGCCCCCGGCGCGGCAATGTGCGTATCGGTGCTGGCGATGATGCCGTATTCGAATGGATTGGCACCCAACTCAGCTTCGAAGCGCATCCCTTCCCCCAGGGCCGAGCGTACGAAGTCAGCGGGTACGGGGGCAGAAAAACCATCTAAGGCCGCGTCAGCCAAATTGTTGTATGGAACCTTCTCGAAACCGCAGAGCTCGTCCGCGATCGGAGTTCCGGGGAGGCATTCCGAATCGCCCTTGTGCTGGTAGAGCTCGATGAGCGGCTCCATGGCGTTTCGCTCCGCCGCATAGGCCTCGTCGAACGGGTTCCCATCTTCCATCCGGTTCTCGAAGTAACGGCCACGAGAGAGATTGCTGTTGTGAGGGATAGTGAGCACGTCGCAGCCGTCGTCCGGGTCCAGGCAAAGCGAGCGAAGCGCCCCCCAGAGGCCCTCGACGTAGGGCTCGTCCAAGTACGTGACCGCGAGATCGGGGACGGTGGCGTTTGCGAACATGACGTTGCGGTGGAGGTTCTTTGCGCCCGGGCTGCCGGTCCACTCGTAGCCGATGAAGGTCGTGAACTCGCAGCTCGCGGTGCGGTCGTACGCGGCTTCGGCGCTCTGTTGCACACCGGCCCAAACTTCCGCTCCGGCTTCGATGCACGCGGCACCGGCGTCGCCACAGAGCGCTGGGTAGCGAGCAATGGGCTCCGGAAGCCCGGTATGGAGGTTTAGAGGGATGTACGCCGCTTGCGGGTCGTCCCGGTAAAGCTCACATTCGGGATGGTCGTACCCCTCCCGCTCCGGGTCGTTACAAATCGCAAGCGTCCCGAAAAATTCCGC
>JBGUEF010000495.1:0-2500 GCA_041821485.1 Deltaproteobacteria bacterium | reverse complement strand
GAAATCTGTTCGAGTTCGCGTACGGTCTTGCACCGAGCGCGATCGACCGGGTGCTCAGCGCCGCTTATGAGCTCTACCCCGAGTCGGGCGACAAGAAAGACCAGCGCGAGCCGGTGTCACGAGACGCCGCGATGTTCCAGCGGGTCTTCAAGGCGGTCACCCGCCGGGCCCGGCGCCGAAGCGCTAGACGACACTAGCGGGCTCCGCGTACACTCCTCTAGTGAACCGATATTTCCCTTTTGTACTGCTGTTGGCCCTGGTCCTCATTGGCCTCCCGGGCACGGTACCGAGCACTCGAGCGGAAGAGGCCATCATGCTTCGCATCGCCTCCCTCGCCCCCGCGGGTTCGTCGTGGATGAAGGTTCTAAACGCGTGGAAGGCGACCCTCGACAGGGAAACCGAAGGGCGGCTCAAGCTGCGTTTCTACCCGGGCGGCTCGCAGGGCGACGAGCGCGACTTCGTTCGGAAGATGCGGGTGGGACAGCTCGACGGCGGCGTCGTCACGATGAGCGGCATGAGCCTGCTGGTCCGGCCGATGGTCATCCTGGTGCTGCCTAACTTCCTCGACACCTACGAGAAACTCGACCGCGTGCGCCTCAAGATGGCCAAAGAGTTCGAGAAGATGTTCGAGGACGAAGGCTTCCTGATGGTGGCGTGGGGAGACGCCGGAAAGACGAGGCTCTTCTCGAAGAAGAAGATCGAGCGGCCATCCGACATCAAGTCGATGCGTCCGTGGATGTGGAAAGACGATCTCATCTTCATCGAGTTCTACGATGTCATTGGCGCCAGCGCGGTTCGCCTGGGGGTGCCCGAGGTTTACCCGGGGCTTCAGACCAACATGATCGACGTCGTGACTTCGTCGGCGCTGACGGCGGTCGCCCTACAGTGGTACACGCGCGTCAAGTACATGACCGGTCACAACTCCTCGATCATCGCGGGGGGCATGGTGATGCGCAAAGAGAAGATCGATGGGCTTGCGCCCGATCTCAAAGAGGCGTTCTTGCGGACGGCTGAGCGTGTTGAAACGCTGCTCAACCAGTCCATTCGCCGAGACGACCAAAAGGCGTACGACGTCGTAATCAAGAAGGGCATCGTGGCCACCGACACCAGTAAGTACAAAGCCGAGTGGGATGCGGCTGCCAAGCAGGTCCGCGACCGTATGACGGGACGCGCGTTCTCCAAGAGCTTGCTTCAAGCCGTCGAGGCAGCGGCTGCAGAGTAGGTCGGTCGAACCGCGCGGTTATGACGACAAACGCGCTTCGACCCTCGCCGAGATCGCGTCGCGCACGCGGTCTCGGAGTGCAGGCACGTCCTCCGTGGTCATGCTGTCGGTCGCGATCGGCTCCTCGACGTAGACGATGATCTCGTTTCCGGGCCGAATGATGAGCGAGCCCTTGTGCAGCACGTCGTAGAGCCCCGTCACTGCCACGGGAACGATGGGCACGCCCAGCTCGATCGCGACGCGAAACAAGCCGTCGTGAAATTGGCCGACCTGGCCGGTGAGCGTGCGATGCCCTTCAGGGAACCCCAGAATCGAGTGACCCGCATCGACTTCCGAACGAACCGCCTGGCGCAGCGCCTCCAACGCACCCCGGCGGTCTTTCGGCACGGGAATGGTGCCGCGCGCCTTCATGAACCAGCCGTAGAAAGGGTAGTCGAAGTGGGTTTCGAGCTCGATGCCCTGCTTGAAATGCGGCGTCGCGGTGTACATCGCGACGTGATCGAGATGGCTCGTGTGATTCTGGATGAAGAGGTACTGCGTCTGGGGGTCGACCCCCGAGTGCACCTGATGCGTCCGCTTGTTGAAGGTGAGCGCCAGCTGGAGCTTGCAGTACAAGCGCTCTAGAAACTGAACACGGTCTGGCTTCACGAATTGATAGACAACGGTGAGGAACGAGAGCGCGAACATCAGGAACCCGCCGGCCAACACCCAGATGACGGCGCTGACGATCCGACTCCAAACAGTGGTGACTTGGTTCATACGACGAGGCGGAGCGCGCCGGGAAGCACATCGATCGAGAGTGGTGTCAGGTGATAGAGGTCACCATCGATGAGCACCGCTTGAAGCGACGGGTTGACGAAATCGACTCGGTCCACCTTGAGGGTCCAAACGTCTTCACCATCGATGTGCGTCCCTGAAAAGATGCGTGCGAACGCGGCAACTAGGGTGGCTCGTCCGAGCCGGCCCGCTCGGACGACGTCGAGCAAGCCGTCCGAAACCTGAGCGTCCGGGGCCATCCGCATCGAGCCGCCGGTGTACTGGCTATTGGAAAACGACGTGAGCACCGTCGTTGCATCGTCGGTCGTGCCCGCGTAGCGAAGCGTGTTCTGTTCGTACTGGAGTCGAGCGACGCAGACGAAAACTGCGGCGATGTAGCCCGCAGCGCCGAGGGACTTGAATCGTTGGTTGGTGAGCTCTCCGGCGCGGGCGACGAAGCCGGTGCCCATGGTGTTGATGAAACGGATCACGCCCTCTTCGTGCGTCAGTCGGAGCAGGTCG
>JBGUEF010000494.1:0-2510 GCA_041821485.1 Deltaproteobacteria bacterium | reverse complement strand
GAGTGGTACCAAAAGGTCCAGGATGGCAAGGGCATGGAGGTCGCCCTGGCGATCATCGACTCCTTCTCGCGGGGCACGTTCCCGGAGGCGATCATGTACTGGCCGGATAGCAAGATGTACCGATCGACCTGGGAAAAGACGATCACCGCAGCCGAGAGGTACAACGAACCCGGCCACTTCACCGCATTCATCGGCTACGAATGGACATCTCAGGTGCCCCCCGGACAGAACCTGCACCGCGTGGTGATCTACCGTGACAACGGCGACAGGGCACGGCAGACTGTCCCGGCCACCACCTACGCCCCGCAGGGCAGGACCGACCCGGAGTACCTGTGGAAGCTCTTGCAGCTCTACGAGGACAAGACCGGCGGCGACGTGCTCGCGATCGCCCACAACGGCAACCTTTCGAACGGCCTCATGTTCCCGGAGATCAACCCCGTCACCAAAAAACCGTTTACCGAGGAATACGCCGAAACCCGCGCGAAGTGGGAGCCGCTCTACGAGGTGACCCAGATCAAGGGCGACGGCGAGGCGCACCCGTTCCTGTCCCCCAACGACGAGTTCGCCGACTACGGCACCTGGGACAAGGGCAACCTCAACCTGAGCGAGGGCAAAAAGGACGAGATGCTGCAGTATGAGTACGCCCGCAGCGCTCTCCAGCTCGGGTTGAAGCTCGAGAAGACGCTGGCCACGAACCCCTACAAATTCGGCATGATCGGCTCTACGGACAGTCACACCTCGCTGGCGACGGCCGACGACGACAATTTCTTCGGCAAGCACTCGGGCTCGGAGCCCGGCCCCGAGCGCATGGAGCACCCCTTCGCCAAGTTCGGCGACAAAGTGATCTACGGCTGGGAGACGCTGGCCTCCGGCTACGCGGCCGTCTGGGCACACGAGAACACCCGCGAGGCGCTCTTCGACGCCATGGAGAGACGCGAGACCTACGCGACCACCGGGCCACGCATGCTGGTCCGATTCTTCGGTGGATGGGACTTCGTGGCTGCCGACGCCAATACCCGCCAACCGGCGGCGGCCGGCTACCGCAAGGGCGTGCCAATGGGCGGCGATCTCCGCAGTGCTCCCACCGGCAAGTCTCCGAGCTTCCTGCTTGCTGCTCTCAAAGATCCGATTGGCGCCAACCTCGACCGCGTGCAGGTGGTCAAGGGCTGGGTCGACGCACATGGCGAACGTCAGGAGAGGATCTACGACGTCGCGGTCTCTGGGGGGCGCCAGATTGGCGCGGACGGCCGATGTGAAGAGCCTGTGGGGGATACCGTCGACATCGCCAACGCCACATGGAGCAACTCGATCGGAACCACCGAGCTGATCACGGTGTGGAAGGACCCGGACTTCGATCCCTCGCTGAGCGCCTTCTACTATGTCCGCGTGCTCGAGATACCGACCCCCCGTTGGACAGCCTACGACGCCAAGTACTACGGTCTCGAGCTCGACAAAGAGATCACGCTGAAGCATCAGGAGCGCGCCTATACATCACCGATCTGGTACACGCCGTAGCCGACGGGCCGGGGCGCCGAGGAAGAAGAGCAAGACGGGTGAGGGAGATCGCCGCATGAGCGACGAGCGTCGAGACCTGCCGCCAGATCGACTGTGGCAACCCACGACCGCGAAGTGGTTCGCGGTGATCTTTGGGGCCTCACTCGCGTACGCGGTGATCCGCTATCACTTCGCCGGCGATGTCGAGTGGCGGCACTTTCCGCTCTTTATCCTCAACAAGGCGACCTCACTGGCGGCCGTATTCTTCGTGGCAAGCTCGTATCTGATCGGCAAAATCATCCACTGGCACGACCACGACCCGGCTCTGCGGCTGGTCGTGATCAAGTTCTGCGGTTTGATGGGGTTCTTTCTGGCGGCGGTCCATGCTCTCTTCTCACTGAGCCTGCTGTCCCCGGCGTATTACGGCAAGTATTTCGACGACGTCGGTCGGCTTAATCTCCAGGGCGAGATCGCGATCGCCGTCGGCGTTGTGGCCCTGTTCTTCCTGTTGGCGCCGGCGTTAACGACGCTGCCGGGGATGCCCAAGGCAATCGGGGGCTGGCGATGGAAGCGCAGCCAGCGAGCCGGCTACATAGCGCTGGCCCTCGTGGTGGTCCACCTGGTGGTCCTCGGTTTCAAGGGCTGGATGGCGCCGCAGGGATGGCACGGTGGGATACCGCCCGTGAGCCTGGTGGCAGTCGTGGCGGCGCTGGTGCCTTTGCTGGTCCGGCGCAAGCTGGAGCACGACAAGAAGGTTCGGGTCGCGGGAGCCGCAGGAGACCACGAATGAGCAAGCCGCAATCTCACCGATCCGGTCAACGCCGTGGGCCGAACGATGGCGCTCTTCGCTGACGCCGGGGGCTGCATCGAAAAGTGCTGAGATTTTGCTCCGAACCGCTACGCCGCAACGTGTGCCGCTTTCTGCAAGGGGGAGCCCACGCTGCAGAAAAGGGCCGCAGAAGAACCGAGAGTTCGGTCCCTCGAATCCTTGCACTCGTCGTGGCTGCATCGATGAC
>JBGUEF010000493.1:0-2513 GCA_041821485.1 Deltaproteobacteria bacterium | reverse complement strand
TGGTCATTAGGATGACCCGGTCGCCCGGATGCACGACGTCCTTGCCATGCGGAATGATCACGTCGTCGCCATGCACGATCGCCGCAAGGAGGGAGCCGCGCGGGAGGTTCATCCGGTGGAGCGGCTTGTTGACCGCGCGGCACTTCGGGCTCGCGGTGAGCTCGACGACCTCCGCCTGGCCGTCTTCGAGCACCGTCAGGCTGTGCAGGCCCCCACCTCGGGAGAAGCGTAGGATCTGGTCTGACGCGACGGTGCGTGGGGAGAGAACGATGTCGATGCCGAGCTGGCGATAGATCGACGTATAGTCCGCGCGCTGCACGATCGTTGCGGTTCGCTTGCAGCCCGCGCGCTGTGCGAGCAGCGCCGCCATCAGGTTGATCTCGTCCCGTCTCGTGACCGCGGCAAAGAGATCGTACGTTCCCACTTCTTCCTCTTCGAGAAGCGCCCCATCGGTGCCGTCCCCGTGGACGACTTCGATTCCCTGAAACTCGGCGCTGACCTCCTCGGCTGTCGCGAGGTCGCTTTCGATCATCATGACGGTCGCCCCCTGCTGCAGCAGGTCACGCGCGAGAGCTTTGCCGACGACGCCACCGCCGACGATACAGACCCGGCGTGCCTCGCGTTCCTTGCTGAAGAGGCGCTCCGCAGCGAGAACACCCTCGGGGCGGCCGATCAGGTAGACGCGGTCACCCTTGACCAAGACGTCTGCGCCACCGGGAACGAACAGCTCTCCGTCTCGGACGACCGCGCTCACCAGGGTGTGCGGGGGTAACTCGACCGCGGAGAGAGGCTTGTTGAGTGCCCGCGATTCGTCGAGGTCGATCTGCACGAGCTCTACCCGATCCTGTGCGAGGTCCACGACGTCCGATGCGCCGTAAGATCGGGCGATGCGGCTGAGCTCCTGCGCGACGAGCACGCGGGGGTTGATCACGACGTCGACCCCGAGCAGCCCGTAGCGAATGCCCTCGGTCCACTCGGACCACGCCGTGCCCTGTACACGAGCCACCACGTGTTTCGCCCCCAGCTGCTTGGCAGCGAGGGTCGCGATCAGGTTCATCTCATCGTGGTCCGTGACGGCGACTACCAAGTCTGCGCGCGCCACACCCGCGACCTTGAGCAGCGTTTCGCTCGCGCCGTATCCGACGATCGATGCGACATCGTAGTGCTCCTCGGCGTATTGCACTGCCTTCGAGCTCGAGTCGACAGCGACGATGTCGTGTCCCTCTTTGTCCAGGACGCTCAACAAGTGGCGCCCGACTTCGCCCAAACCTATGACGACGATGTTCATCTGATAGTTACCTCGACCGATGTTTGGGAATCGGACCCCTTGAGCTCGCGCTGGATCTCTCCCTCGTCGACGAGCAAACCTCTCAGCAATCGCGGCGCCATCAGGTCGTTCAAAATCATGGAGCCCAGAACCACCGAGTACGCGATCTTCGCAGCTTCCCCGTCGTAGACGAGTCGGAAAGAGACTGCCATCGCGAGCGTGACGTCGCCGTGTGCCAACAACCCGCGGAACAAGTCCTTGCGAAGACTGGTGCCCCAGCCGGCGATGACACTCGCGAGCCACTTGGCCCCAGTGCGAAGAACCAGGAATCCGCCCAATGCGAGCAAGGTCGGCACGAGCTCGGTGCGCTCCCACAGCGCGCCGGCGAATATGAGCAGGACGATAGCCATCGGGCGTTCTGTCGACTCGAGGGTCGTGTGCAGGAGCTGGCCGCCTCGTGCAAAGTTCACCAGCACGAATCCCATCGAAAGGTTTACCGCGAGCGGTGAGAGCTCTAGGAAATACGCCCCGCCCGATGCGAAGGCGATGATGCCGACCAGTGCGAGGAAACGGGAGTTATCGGACTCGTCGCCGGCTAGGAAGAGTGAGAACAACAACCCGAGCGCGCCACCGAGCAAGACCGTGACCCACGCCCAGAGCGCCGGCGAGTAGTCCTGCGCTTCGGGGGCGTTCTCGTGGAACACACAGAAGATCAGGCCGAATGCGAGGATGACGCCGATGTCACCGAGTCGCGTTCCGTTGCGCAATAGCGGCGCGAGGCGGCCACTCACCTCATAGCGCCTTGCCAAGAGGTCGAACGGCTCCGCCGAGTCGGCCGCCGCGAAGCAGGCGAGGGCTGAGGCGCTCAACGCGGCGTCGCGTGGAGAGGTGAGGACCCAGCCGGCCTGAGTGAAGAAGTAGTACGAGCCGACCCCGACCGCGACACCCGGGAGAAAGTGATGCAGGAACACGACGCGCCACGTCGCAGGGTCGAGCTTCTGCAGACTGGCGAAATCAAAGTCGGTGCCGCGCAACAGTCCGACCCATCCGGCCGCGAGTGCGATGATCGGCAGGAGGCCAGTGACATTGTCGAGAGCATGAATCGCAGGGAACGCCGGGCCGAGCAGGAACCCCAGCAACAAATACTCCGCCCCGCTCACGACCAGGAAGCGCCGCTGCAGCCGCTCCACCACGTTGTGCGCGAGGACATACGCAACACCGATCACGACGACGAGCAACACGACGG
>JBGUEF010000492.1:0-2525 GCA_041821485.1 Deltaproteobacteria bacterium | reverse complement strand
CGCGATGCCCACGGCATCGATCCCGTTCATGACTCCCTTGTTATGGGTGGCAGCGCGATACGGATCCACCGCCGCGAATCGATAGGCTTCGACGACGCCCCGCGCGACATCCGGTCCACCGTGCCCGGGACGCTCGAGGAGGGCTTCTCGAATCGTGCAATGCGCGCGAGCCAGCCTGCGGTCAGCGAGGTTGCTCAGAATCCGGAGGCGCGCCCGCCCGCCCGTCACCTCCTCGATGAGCGGTGCGACACTCTCGGCCATGTCGTTAGCGATGTTTGCCCCCATCGCGTCGCGGCAATCGATGAGGACGTGGACCACGAGCATGCGCGGGACCGAATCAAGTACACGGATTTCGATGCCGTTCGCACCACCACCTCTTGCCACCATATTCGGGTGACGTGCGTTCGCCGTTTCCAGAATCTCTGGCGTTGCGTCTACGAGAGCGGCGCGTACGCCATCGGGGTCGTTCACCCCTAGTATCTGCACCTGTGCGATCATCACCGACGGGTCCGCCTCCGCCTGAAAGCCACCGGATGCGCGCACCACCCGCGCGATGTTGCTCGCTGCGGCAACGACCGAAGGCTCTTCGACCGCCATGGGAACGACGTAGTCTTGCCCGTTGACCTGAAAGTTCAGGCCCAAGCCGATTGGCAAGCGAAGGACTCCGACGCAGTTCTCGACCATCTTATCCGCGATCGAGACTCCGTCCGTCCCGGCACCCCGGAGTACATCGAGATCTTCATCGGTGAGGCCGAAGCGTCGTGCGAGCTCTCGATGTCGGCTGATGACGTCGAGCTGATAGAAGCCCGGGATCCGCGAGGAGGGTCGTTCGAGCGATTCGGTCAGTGCTTTTGCAGTCATGCTGCGTCGATTCCTCGAGGCCACTCACCCATTGCTGAACCCGCGACCATCAGCCTCGAGAGTGGGTTCCACATCGCTTCGTAGTCAGCGCGCAGAAGGGTGTCGTCGCTACAGCCAGCCGTGCACCGAGCGATCGCCTCCTCGACTTCACGTCGACTGACCTTGACCTCTTCGCCCGTGATGAACATCGCGTCGTTCCCGTAGGCGAGCCCGATGGTCTTCACGGCCAGCCATAGAGGAAGCAAACAGAAGAGGCGAATCTCCCGATGCTCGGCAGGCACCGCGAGGGCGTAGTTGAGCGCGCGGTCGAGGTTTAGGCGGGTGAGGTCGAAGAGAGGAACTACGGCACGGTGTGCGGCAGGCCGGCGGCTGGGATCGGTGAGCTCTCGGTGCCGAAGACCCTGCGCCCGGCAAAGAGACCGAGGAACGAAGGACCAACCCCGATTCAGGTCGTCGGTGATGTCCTTCAAGATGTTGACCAGCTGAAGACCGGTGCCGAATGCTTCGGCGTGCTCGGCCAGTCGTCGTGCGACGGCGCTGTCGGCCTCGAGCCCCATCTCAGAGATGAAGAGCTCGGTCAGCATGTGCCCCACGGTACCTGCTACGAAGTAGCAATACCGCTGGAGGTCGTCGCTCGTCGATGGCGCGATGATACCGTCTCGGTCGGCCGATCGATGGCTGTAGATCTGCATGCCTCGGGCCATTTCCGTTACCCATCGAAGAACCGCGTCACGCATTTCGGCGGGCACCGTATCGAGGACCGCCATGACGCGGTGGGTCTGCGAACACAGATTGATCTCGTGACGCGGCGAGCCTTCGATGCCCAACCATGACTGCTCGAAGCCAGTCGCGTCGCTCGCGCTCTGAATGACGTCGTGGAATCCTCGATACCGTTGGTCTCGCTCGGCGATCGTGAACGCCTCGTTGTCTTCGACCGCGTCGACGATGCGGCAGAGCAAGTAACCACAGGTCACCGCCTTTCGCAGGTCGCCCGGGAGCACCTCAATGGGGCGCGAGAAGGTCCGGGAAACTTGGCGAAGGCTGGTCGTGCAAAAGTCCCAGTCAGTTTGCATGCTGTTTCTCCTTGAAAGGTTGCGGCGATCGAAAGAAGTCCGGGCGACCCCAGGATTCAGGGGCTGCCCATGACAAAGAACGCGAGCGGACTGACGCCGGCTGCGGGTGCAAGCTCGCCCATGGCCATTTGAGCCAATTCGCGAGGTCTGCGACGGTGCGCGGGTCCGACAGCAGAGCTCCGGCGCCAGCCCGGAGCGCGACGCGAGAGAACGCTCGGACGAACTCGCCCCGGCTACTGGATGCCGCGCCGAGGAGGTTCATGGTTCGGCTGCGGTGGGCCGAGCTGGAGCGCCAGGTGCGGTAGATCGAATCGCGAATCGCTTCAGAGCCTGGGTCGCTTCGCACGAATGCCTGATAGATAGCGTTGGAGAGTAGCTCTGGGATGTAGCTCTGGCTCGCGCGTCGGCTGGCGTACTCGGGCAGGCTCTGGGCTTGTGCCAGTGCTTCCGCGTCGAGGAGCGACATGGTGATCCCCATCGCAGTCAACGGATGAAAAACGCCCGCCGCATCGCCGACGAGCGCAACGCCTGACCCGGCTTGATAGCGTCGGGGTCGAAACGCGTTGGACGCCCACGAAAGCGAAGCGCTAG
>JBGUEF010000491.1:0-2531 GCA_041821485.1 Deltaproteobacteria bacterium | reverse complement strand
TTTTCAAAGGGTTAATGCTCCGCACGTCACACACGATCCCCCTCCGCACGTCGACTTCTACACAGGAGAACGGCTCGCGATGTGCGGCACAGCGAGTGGGGGGAGGCTAGCCGTATTTCGACGTAAAGACTCGGCCGAGCGGGTCCCGCTCGCGAGCACGTGCGTCGGGAGCCGTTCTCCGGTGATTCAGTTGGGATTCGCCAAGGTGTCGCGTCTAGTGCCCCTCAAACCACCGCAAAATCGCCTCATTCACCTCTACCGGCCTCTCCAAATGCAGGAAGTGCCCCGCGTCTGTCAGCTTCACCATCTCGAATAGCGCGCTGAAGTGCTCCTCTTGATCGTCGGCCATCCCGGCAACAATGCAGCCATCCCGCTCGCCGTGAAGGTACATCGTCGGGACCAGGATGGGGCCGGCTCCGACGATTTCGCGCATCTCGCGTGTCACTTTGAGCGACGCCATGGCGCGGTAGTGCTTCAACGGAGCCGGCATGCTCGAGCGCAAGCACAGCTTGAGCTCTTCGAAGTAGTCGGCCCCAGGATCGAAACCGGGTGACCAGCGCTTCCAAAGGCGCTCTATGAAACGGAAGTCCCGCGCCTTCACGACACGGTCCGACAACATGGGCAACTGAAAGAGGCCCATGTACGCGCTTCGCTGCAGCTGGCGCGGAAAGCGCTCGATGTTCGTCTCGAAGGCCAGGACGTGGGGGACTGCAAGCATAGCGGCCGCGCGAAACTTCTCTGGTCGCAGGGCCACTGCGCATTGAGTAATGATCGAACCCCAGTCGTGACCCACGATCCGAACCGGCTCGGAAGGCGACAGCTCGTCGATCAGTGAGAGGATCGTTCGAGTGAGCGATGGAGCATCGAAGGGCCCCTCGAGCGACGAGGGGGCGTAACCGGGGAGCCAAGGGCTAACGACGCGGTACCGAGCTTCGCAAAGTTGCTCGGTCAGCGGCGCCCAAGTGCGTGGAATGTCTGGAAACCCGTGGAGACAAACCACCAGTGGCGCATCCTCCGGCCCCGAGGAGAGGTACGAGAGGCCGGTCTGCTTGGAGCGAAATCGACGCATTGCCGCAAGCTTACGAGAAGAAACTCGTGAGCGCTTCCGCAAGGCGCGCGGCAAACGCGTCGTCCACGATCAAGTCCTGGCGCGCCTCGATCTCGAGCGCGCATCGCCCGAATTCCCGGGCGTGTCGGACCGGCGAATAGGCCAGCCCCGCCTTGCCGGACCAGGGCTCGTTGGCGGCGACGTGGAAACCCGCCGCCTCGAGATGGCGCACTAGCTGGTACGCGGGCTCTTCGTCATGGTCGAACAACACGCCGATCTCCAGCGCACGCGCCTCCCCTTCGTAGTTGTCGGTGAATGTGTGGATAGCGAACACCGTGTCGCCTCGGCTCTTCTCCACCATCGCGCTCACTGCAGCGTGATACGGAAGGTAGAAGCGACCGATTCGGTGCAACCGCTCGGCTTCGAGGAGCGCTTCGTTCAGATGCACCGTCCTGCCTTCGGCGCTCTCTCGAAACAGCGTAGCCGAATCGAGAGGTCGGTTTGGATCGACTAAAAGCCGGGAAAACCGTGAAAGCACGGCCGGCGCGTTCATCAATTGGGCCGCCCTTCGCGTGAATGCGGCGGCGCCGATGTCGCTGGCCCAATGCGTGTCTACGAGCCAGCGATCTTCACCGGGCCACGTCCAAGGCTCGGGCAGCTCTGCTGAGGCGTGCTCGCACGTGAACACCACGCGCCCGTCGAAGTCGCCATCGATCTCTTCTACTGCCACGATCGAATCCATTTCTTTTATTGTAAGCGAACTCTCGAAAAGGCGAGCTCATCGATGACACTGAACGATTGAACGGTATACTCGAAAGGAAGCCGACGGGGGCGGCAGAAGGAAATAAACTCGTGCCGCATCCCGATGAAGACCCGGAGCTCCCCGGAAGGCCTGGAAAGCCGGAGCGGCGGCCGAGCCATTTCCGAAAGAAGCGTCTCGACACCACGACGAGAGTGGTTCGCGTTCCACGAGAGGGTTCGTCCGCACAGAGCGACGTGAGTCACGTCGTGCAAAATCCCCGGGCGCACCAGAAGCAGTGGAGCGAAGTGATCAACCCAGCGCCCGCATTACCGGAGCCCCTCCTGCAGCGGCCCATGCCGCCCCCGGCGCCGTTGCCTTCCGAAACCTCGGCCTACGACCCGAGCGTTCCGGGATGGCTCGAAGATCGTCAACGACGAAAGCGCGTCGAGGACATCGTCGGAACCATCGGTCTCACGCTCATGGTCGCGGCGATGCTGGCCGCCATGTGGCTTCGAATGACCGGCACTTATTAGAACGGCCCTTGGACCCCAACTACTTGAATCTCGGCTCGTAGTCGGTGTCATAGAGTTCGTTCATCTCGTCACTGTGAGCTCGGGCTTCATCCATCAGGATCCTTCTTCGCGCCGATATTCCATTGCAGGCTGAGCGCGATGAAGTGGATGGCGGTGTTGTCGTAAGACCCGACCACATCTCCGTTCAACGGTCCCCCTTGCTGATCCA
>JBGUEF010000490.1:0-2546 GCA_041821485.1 Deltaproteobacteria bacterium | reverse complement strand
CACGTGCCCTCGGAGTCAAAGGTGAGATGGTGATAGGGGCACTCTACGCAGCCATTCTTTAGCCGATTGTTCCGCCCCTTCGGGTCCCGTCCCAAATGGGCACCTAGGTGAGGGCAGTACGCATCCATCACGGTAATGCTGTCCTCGCCCGTTTTGAAGGCGATGATGTCGTGCCCGAGAAACTTGAATGACCGGATCTCGTCCTTTTTGAATTCGCTAAAAGGGGCCAGGTGAAACCAACTGTTCGGAAAGGGAGGCAACCTGACTTTCTTCGAGCTCGAATGAAACCGTCGGCTCTCGGCCTTGGCTTCGTTCGTCTCTTTGTTTGCCGGGGAGCGAGTATACGCGAGGGTCGGTGTGGTCTTCGATTCAGGTTCCCGCACTTGCACTCCTAGGTCCGGTTTCGCCCGGGAATCCGTCGTCCCGGTTAGACGGAACGTAACATAGGAGCTGGTACTACTTGAAGAGTTGCTTCGCGAGGGCGCGTCGCGTGAGGTGGATCGCTCGATTCACGCCGTTGAGCAGGGGCACGAGCCGCGCGAGATGGGCAGGCAGGTGGAGCTCAACAAGCTCGATGACCACGCCGTCGGGTGCGGTCACATAAGCGTAGCGGATCGAGCCGGTGCGCCGTGGCTCGGCGTGAGCGTGCACCCCGGCCTCACGCAGGCGCGCCAGCACGCCATCGAGGTCGGTGGTCTGAACACCAAAGTGCGCCACGCCAAACCCGGAGCGAAGCGCCCCCTCCCCCGCTTCAGGCGGCTCCATCGGAGTCATTCCTGACGGGAAGTCACTGATGACCAAGAGCTGCCCGCCGAGAAGCACGCCCTGGTTCTGGCCACCTTCACCCGAAGGAATGGACCCTAGGTGCTCAGCGCCGAAGCAGGACTCGTAGAACCGAATCGTGGCAGAAGGGTCGGCGGCATGAATGTGAATGTGGTCGACGGAGGTGATCACCGGGCATCGATAGTATCCCCCAGAAGATCGGTTGGTCGACTGCTATTCGGAAATGAGATCGATGTTCGGGAGGCTCAAGAGGTTGCCTGTACGGTCCAAGAATTCGCCTCCGATCACGAAGATCTGGCCGCTAGACAGGGTGAGCGCCTGGGAGTTCGCTCGCCCGGGGAAAACTTCTCCAGCGGCATCGCTTACCGTCCCGGTCTCGGGGTCCCAAATGGCTACGGTGGCTAGCGATTCCCCGATCGCCCTGAAACCACTGATCAGGGCGACTCGCCCACTGGGAAGCACCGCTGCCGAGTGTAGGTAGCGCCGGCCCTCCAACAACTGGCCGGTAGGGGCGATGGAGTTGTCGCTGGGATCGAATACATCCAGGTCCGCGAGGCCCTCGTTGCCTTCGACTCCGCCGGCGATGAGCACACGACCGTCATGCAGCTTCGTCACGGTGTAGCGAGAGCGCCCTCTGCTGGTGAAGAGTCCTAGGTCGTCGAAGATGCCAGCCTCCGGATCGTAGCGGTGGTAGCCTCGGTCGTCGACAGGGAGGTCACTCGGTGTACCTATGAAGACCACCTGCTCGTCATCGAGGAGCACGGGATATTCCACGCCGCCCGGAGGCCCGTTCGCTGCTCCGAGGGGTGTGAACATCCCTGTCGCTGGATCGTAGACTTCCGGGGCGCTCGCCGTGCCTCCGCCCGCGATGAGCACCTTGCCCGCGTTGGCGCCCGAGGAGAGTAACCACGACCCGTGATAGGCGCGAGCGGTGTTCATGGCGCGCCGCAACGTTGTATCGTTTGTGGCGGGATCGAAGATCTCGGCTGAATCGAGCAGCACTGGGACTTCGCCGGGCGGCCCTCCAAAGCCACCTGTGATGAGCACCTTGCCGTCGGGGAGAAGCACCGAACTCGCCCCGATTCGACCCTGCTTGAGTGGCGCAACTTCGACGTAAGTCCCATTCGCGACGTCGAAGATTTCGATTTCCTCGCGGCCCGTAGCGCGTGCGGTGCCCCCGCCTGGCGGCGAGCGGCGGATCCGCCCTCCCGCCACAAGCACGCGCCCATCCGCCAGCTCAACGAGCGTAGCGTTCAGCCGAAAGATCTTTGAGTCGAACGTAGATACCTGCGTGACGGTGGGCATCCCCGGGGGCGGCCGATTCAGGCCGCCGCTACCGCCCTGCCCCACGTCGGCGCCGCCACCACCGCCCTGCCCGCCAGCCGGGGTGTCGCGGACTTCGCCGTCACCGCCGCAACCCATTAGCGCCGCGAAGAGCCCACCAACCAGCAGTCGCAGCATCATGCCCTCTTATACTTCACGCGCTGCCGGAAGCCGAGCGTGTCCGCGGATTCCACTTTCGCTTCATTCCTGACGAAGATGTAGCCGCGTGAGTCACATTGTGATACATCAGGTTTATGGATGTATCACAATGCTCCGCGATCCAGGTAAAACCCAAGGAAAATCGGGCATCTGACGCAAACTCGTCTCTGCGCCACTGGTTGGCCGCGGTCGATGCGGTGCTGCGGGCCATCGAGGAGACGGTCTGGCGTTTGCGGCGCGAAGCCCTGGAAGCCTACCAGGATTGGGCCGGTGGGTTTCGG
>JBGUEF010000489.1:0-2552 GCA_041821485.1 Deltaproteobacteria bacterium | reverse complement strand
ATCGAGGAGATTCTGAACCGCAGGAGCGATCCGGGTCGCGAGAGTGAAAGCACGACGCCCGAATCGCCTCCAGTGGAGCGCGTCAGCGATCCACCCCAGGGCCAGCGACTTCAGGTGAATGTGGCGGCCACGCTGGCCACGGTCATCGTCCTCATCATGCTCGTCGGCCTCGTCGTCGGCCTCGCCATGCACATGGGGTCTGGCTGACAACGCAGGGGACCTGTCGTTCCTCAGAACGTCGTCCGTCTCGAGATGTCAGCCCCGTCTTTCGGTGCACAAGCCTGACGAGAAAGCCAGCGGCCTATCTAGCGCTTCGGCGCCAGCACGAGGGCGGTGCGGGACGGGAGGTAAAGGCTCAGGAAGTGCCGCTGGATTTGATCGGGAAGGGCATGGTGGGAGACCTCGGGATCCTGTCGACCGAACCCTCCGTACGCCGCTTGGTCGGTGTCGAGGACGGTCCGGTAGACGCCCGGCGATGCCGGGATCGCGTAGTCGGTGAACGACTGGCTCGGATGGAAGTTCATTGCGAATACGAGCCCCCCGCGAAGCCATGCCAGGACTTTGCTCACTTCGTCCACGTGGAGAAGGTACTCGTCGCGGCCATCCGGTACGCCGTACGTTCGGGCCAAGTCGATCAAGTCGCGGTCGAAGGCGGCAAGGTGGCGGAAGCGCAGATTCTCGTCTTCGGCCAGCGGCCATTGACGCCGCGCATGGGCGTACGACCAGTCGTTTCCTTCGCGCGGGAAGTCGATCCATTCGGGATGCCCGAACTCGTTGCCCATGAAGTTGAGATAGCCGTGGCCCGCGGTGCCCAAAGTGGCGAGGCGGATCATCTTGTGCAGGGCGAGGCCGCGCTCGACCACGACGCTTTCGCTCGTTACCGACATGCCGTCATACATGCGGGGCCCGAGGAGGCGGAAGATCAGGGTCTGGTCACCGACCAGGGCCTGGTCGTGTGACTCCGCGTAGCTGATGGTGGGTTCGTCGCGACGGCGGTTGGTGAGCTCGTGCCAGAGCTCTCCGACCGACCAGCTCTCGTCGGGCACGTCCTTGGTGAGCTCGATCCAGGTGTCGGCGCCGCCCATGGCAAAGCGATAGTCGAAGCCGGCGCCGCCCTCTGCGAGCGGCAATGCCAGGCCTGGAAACCCAGACACATCCTCGGCAATCGTCACCGCATCGGCCGAGAGCTCGTGGATCAGCTCGTTGGCGAGCGTCAGGTAAGCCAGCGCGTCCTCGTCGACGTCGTCACCGAAGTAGTCGTCGTAGCTGGTGAAGATCCGCCGCAAGCCGTGGTCCAGGAAGAGCATGCTCGTGACACCGTCGAACCGGAAGCCGTCCACTCGGAACTCGTCCATCCAGAAACGGCAGTTCGAAAGAAGGAAGTGGAGCACTTGCGGCTTGGCGTAGTCGAAGCAGCGCGAATCCCAGGCCGGATGCTCGCCGCGCGGCCCTTCGTGAAAGTAGAGGCTCGTGGTGCCGTCCTGGCGTGAGATGCCTTCGACCTCGTTTCGGACCGCATGAGAGTGAACGAGGTCCATGAACACGCGCAGCCCCATGCCGTGGGCCTCGTCCACCAGGGCCTTGAGCTCCTCCGGTGTTCCGAAGCGTGAGGAACAGGCGAAGAAGCTGGACACCTGATATCCGAAGGACGCGTAGTAAGGGTGCTCGGCGAGCGCCATGATCTGCACGGCCCCGTACCCGGCGTCGCGGATTCGCGGAAGGACATTCGTGCGAAACTCCTCGTAGGTGCCGACCTTGGGCTCCGCGTGCGCCATGCCCACGTGGGCCTCGTAGACGAGCAGCGGGTCCGGCGGGCGCTTGGGCTGACTGTGACGCCACGCATAGGGCTCCGCGGGGCGCCAAACCTGCGCGTTGAAGCTGCCGGTCTTCTCATCTTGCAGCACGCGGCGGGTCCAAGCGGGGAACCGATCGCCTCCTCCGCCTGGCCAGCGAACCTCGAGCCGATAGGGATCGCCGTGCGTGAGCATCGTCTCGGGGAGCTCGAGCTCCCAAACGCCCTCGCTTCCTGTTCGGGAGAGCGCATAGCGCGGACTCGGTTGCCAGTCGGAGAAGGGTCCCTTCAAGTGAATCGAAAGCGCGCCCGGGGCCCACTCACGAAGCAGCCAGCGGCCGTCCTGAAAGCGAAGCCCAAAGTACTCGTGTCCGGATGCCAGTCCCGGCAGGTCGAGCCCTCCCGTCGTGATGCGATCTCGCGTCGCCTCGACCTTGCGCAGCCGTCGCAGAAGGACGGGACGGTACGGCGCCAACAGCGGATCCCGCCCAACCAGGCGCTCGACTCGCTGCTCCGGCGTCTCAGGTTCGGTGGCCAAGTCGTTCACCCGAGCGGAGCATAGGAGCGCCTGCTCAGAAGCCAAAGGAAACTTGGCGCACTAGGTCCAGCGCGCCCAACTCTCCCTCCGTCGTGGAGATTCGGACGCGAACATCTGGATACTACTCATGAAATTTCGCAGGACGTCGCAGCAGATAATCCACGGCGCGTTCGGGTGGCACCGCGACCGAGAGCTCCCCTTCGACCAGCTCGCCCCCGACCC
>JBGUEF010000488.1:0-2560 GCA_041821485.1 Deltaproteobacteria bacterium | reverse complement strand
ACCGTTTTCGCCGAGAAATGGGATTTGCTTGCGAAGCCTGAACGTTTTAGAGGTACGGACGCAAAGATCGCGTCCGGCGCCAGCGACCGCGTCTCTCCCTACTTCTTAGGGAAGTAGAGGCTGACCGTCTCGGCGATGCAGGCGGGGCGGTCTTCGCCTTCGATCTCCACCGTGACCCGAACGACGGAGAGGATGCCGCCTTTCGACTCTTCGACCGAGAGGACCTCGGCGCCACCTCGGACGCGGGACCCGACCTTCACAGGAGCTGGAAAGCGAACTTTGTTGGTGCCGTAGTTCACCGCGAACTCGAACCCCCGAACCTCGAAGATCTGAGGCATGAACGAGCTCACGAGCGACAGGGTGAGATAGCCGTGCGCAATGGTCGCACCGAATGGCCCCATCTTGGCGCGCTCTGCGTCGACGTGAATCCACTGGTGGTCGTCGGTTGCATCGGCGAACTTGTCGACCCGATCCTGCTCCATCGTGAGCCACCCGCTGTAGCCAAGGTGCTTGCCGACCGCGTCTTTGATGTCGTGAGGGGATTCGAAAACTACTGCTGCCATGTCTTGCTCCGCGGGTGGATCCTAGCTTCTCCCAGTCCCAGTGCCAGTGGCAGTGCCAGCGTCAGAAAAAGGGGTCTGACCCCTTTTAGGGTTGGGGGACGTCTATTGCCGTCCGCGCTGCGCTCATGTCGGTCACACCCCCCGACATGATGAACGCCATGAACTCTGCGCCGTCGGCGTCTAGCGGATGCACGCGATTCTTCGGCACTACGATGAGATTGCCGGCGAAGTTGTACGACTCAGGGAGATACACCGAGACATGACCCGCGAGCTGGGGGTCGTCGAAGCTTTCGCTCGTGAGGAAGCCGAGCACCTTCAGGCCGTGCTGGTTCATCTCGACTGCGACCGGCTTGTCGAACTTCCGCTTCTGTCCGACGAACGCACCGAGCAGATCCCTCAACGAGTTGTAGAGAATTCGGATGAGCGGCACACGCTGAAGACCCGCCTCGAGCCAGGAGACGAGCTTGTTCCCAATCACGTTGCCGGTGAGGTAGCCGATCAGCGTAATCCCAGCGGCGGCGATCAGGATCCCGAGCCCCGGGATCCCCGTGTCGAGCCAGCGATCCAAGGTCGTGACCGTAACCCACACGATCCAGGTAGTGATGGCGACTGGTGCAAGGACCAAGAGCCCCTGCGCGAAGCTTCTCGTCAGCGTTCTCATGCGATTCTCCTATCACCAGGTTGCACCCTGCGCATTTACAGGCAGAACGCGCGGCGTGCCGGCTCCCTTCCCCTTTTGGCATCGCCTCACGCCCGGGATTCGCCACATGCTGCTGGGGACCCTCTTTTTCAGCGTGATGAGCGTGTTCGCGAAGCTCGCCGGCGAGCGGCTGCCGACGATGGAGCTCGTGCTCGCGCGCGTGATCGTCACCTTGATCATGAGCTGGTGGGTGATCAAGCGCATCGGCATCGATCCCTGGGGCAACAACAAGAAGCTCCTCCTCGTACGGGGGTTCGCGGGCTTCATGGGCCTGAGTTGCTACTTCTACGCGATCGCGCACCTGCCGCTTGCCGACGCGACCGTCATTCAATTCTGCAACCCGATGCTCGCAGCGCTGATCGCGGTCTTTGCGCTCAAAGAGCAGTTGCGCATGGTCGACGTGATCGCCGCGGTGTGCAGCATGGCTGGCGTCGTTCTGGTCGCTCAGCCGACGTTCCTGTTCGCGAGGGGCGCGCCGCTGGATCAGGTCGCGGTCGCCATCGGCATCGTCGGCGCGATCTTCTCGGCGATCGCCTACGTCGTCATTCGTCGTCTCGGTTCCACCGAGCACCACATGGTGGTCGTCTTCTATTTCCCGCTGGTCACAGGGCCCGCGGCCTTGCCGATCCTGGCCTTCGAGGGTCTGGTCCTCCCGCAAGGTTTCGAGTGGCTGCTTCTGCTCGGCATCGGAGTCGCTGCGCAGCTCGGCCAGATCCAGATCACCCAGGGCTTCAAGCTCGAGACCGCAGGCCGCGCTTCGTCCGTCACGTATCTCCAGATTGTCCTCGCCTACACCTGGGGGGTCCTCCTCTTCGGCGAGTACCCCAACGCCATCAGTATTCTGGGCGCGCTCCTCGTCATCGCGGGCGTTTTCAGCGTGACGCGGCGCGCTCAGTCCTGAACCAATGGATCAAACAACCCTGGCTCGACGCCGAGCGCCTCCAGATTCTCCGCGCCCTCGACCTCGCTAATGAAGGTCATCATCCGGCCCCAACCTTCGTGCTGGGTCGAGATCTTCGCCCCGGTGCTCAGCTCGGTCCAGCCGTCCCAGCTGGTCTCGATGCCACCGATGGGGATGACCCGGACCCACATTCGCCAGCTTGCGGGCATTCCATCGGGCCCTGGGATCCACAGAAACGCATCCCCCGGTGTCACGCCGCCCGAGGTGTAGCTGACCAGGAGCGCGTCGCGGCCGTCGTCGAGGTGCACCAGCGAACGTTCGACGCCCGGGTCGAAGAACTTCACGACGGGGTTGAGCCAGAAGGAGTCGTTGATCCAATACGCATACGCTGCGCGC
>JBGUEF010000487.1:0-2566 GCA_041821485.1 Deltaproteobacteria bacterium | reverse complement strand
CCGGCCAGCACAGCCGATCCCGAAAGCCACCATGATCAAAAGCCAACGCCACATTCGGCGAGATTAACAGGCGAGGATCTGCGGGGCGAGTTTTGAGCCGAAAAGCGGGTTGACTTGGTCGCAGATCCACATTTCCATCGCGGTATGGCAGCCTCCCTCGTCGAGCTGACCGACGCTGCAAGCGTCGACCGCGCCGCGCTCGCCTTGTTTGGCAGCCCGCTGGATACGAGGCCAGCGGTTTCGCATAGCACGGCGGTATGGCGGGCCGACGAGGACCAGCCCGTCCTGTCGATTCGGATCAACGAGCACAGCCCTAAGAGCGAGCTCGACTTCCTGGCGCTTCACATCGGGCGGGCACGAGCAGACGCCATCATCATCACCGGGAAGATCCTGCGCGAAGAGCCAGAGCTAACCTACGATCTCCGTGCCGACCCACGCTGGGGCGATGCCCTGGTGAGCTGGCGTGAGTGCCGCTGGGGTCTCAGCGATCCGCCTTGGCTATTGATCCTGACCGGCAGCGGCGACGTCGACTTCGACCACCCGGTCTTTCACGGATGGGTGAGGCCGATCATCTTCACGACCGACCGCGCCGCCTCGCGCAAGCTCGCGGCGGCCCCCTGCCCGGTCGTCGCGGACGCCGCCCCGGACATCCGACGGGCCATAGCGCATCTGCAAATCGCGCGCGCGTGCGAATGCATTTCGATCGAGGCCGGCGCGTCGACCAGCCGCACTCTGTACGAAAGACCAAGGGTCGTAACGGAGCTGTTGGCGTCGGTCTACCTCGAGCCATCCCTCGATGAGCGCGCTCAAGGGGCGCCTCTGGTAAAGCTTTCCGAGGCGCGTCGCATGTTCCGCAGCGAAACTTCCGCCACACATCGGGAGCGGGGCCAGCACTGGAGCTTCCACCGGCTGCGCCGCTAGCGGTTCAGCCAAACTGATGTAGCATTGCGCGGCCTGGCCATGATCCAATTCATTCGCGATATTCCCCGGAACGCCGCGCTCCTCGTCGTCCTCTTGCTCCTGATCGTCGTGAGCCCGTCGATTCCGGAGGACAGCTCCGGCGTCCTGTTCGAGCTCGTGTTTGACTCGATTCTCATCGCCGGCGTCTATTCCGTCGGGCCGGGCAGGCATCAGTGGCCATTCTTGCTGCTGACCGTCGTCACGCTCGCCGTTCGTTGGGGCGAGCTCCTGTCTGGTGGGCCGCAGCTCGACGTCGGCGCTCTGCTCATCACGGTGCTGTGGCTCATTTATGCTGTCTCGATCATCATCGGCCACTTGTTTCAGCGCCGCGATGTGACGGCCGATACGATCCTTGGCGCCGTGGTGACCTACCTCTTGGCGGCGATCGCCTTCACGTTCGCCTTCGAGATCGTAGAGCTACTCCAGGCGGGATCCTTCTCGGGTATACCCGACCAGGCCCGCAGCCACCGAGCTGAGCTAGGCAGCTCGATGTTGTACTTCAGTTTCGTTTGCATCACGACGATGGGCTACGGCGACATCGTGCCGGTTTCCGACATTGCCCGACCGCTAGCGGTCCTCGAAGGCGTCTTCGGCCAACTCTACCTCGCCGTCATGATCGCCAGACTGGTCGGCCTCCACATCGCCGGCAGCCGCAACGACGAGTAGTTGGGTCTTACGCCGCCGCCGGCGGCGCGGTGGAGACCCCACCTTCGCCGGACACCGAAGTCGTGGGCGCGCTGCCACCCGTGTCGTCTTTCTTCGCCCTGAAGAAGATCGCGTAGAACGTCGGCACGACGATCATCGTCAGCACGGTGGCCACCAGCAATCCGCCTACAATCGTGACTGCCATCGCCACGTAAAACGCATCGGTGAAAAGCGGAATCATGCCGAGAACCGTGGTAGCCGCAGCCATTGCGACTGGGCGCAAACGGCTCACGCCACTGTCGAGAATGGCGTCATAGGTCGGTTTCCCACTACGAACCTGCAGGTCCATTTCGTCGACGAGCACGATCGCGTTCTTGATCAGCATCCCGGACAAGCTGAGGAAACCGAGGAGGGCCATGAAGCCAAAGGGCTGTTTGAAGAGCAGGAGCCCGCCGGTGACGCCTATCAGCGCCAGCGGCACGGTGAGCCAAATGACCAAGGGCTGGCGAATCGCGTTGAACAAACCGACTACGATCAAGACCATGATGCCAACGAATGTCGGGATCGGCGCGAAGAGCGCTGCCTGCGCATCATTCGTGCTCTCGTACTCGCCGCCCCATTCGACGTGATAGCCCGGCGGGAACGGCAGGGCTTCGACCTTGGGTGCAAGCCGTCCCCAAAGGGTCGGCGCCGAGTCTTTGTCTGGATCGGTCACGACCGTCAGCGTGCGTTTGCGGTTGCGCCGCTCGACGACCTCATCGATGAATTCCGTGTCGAGACCGGTCACCACGTTCGCAAGCGGAATGTAGCGCTGCGCGACCGGGCTCCAGATCGGAATCTGACGAAGGTTGGCCACGTCGTCCCGAAGCGGCGTCGGCTGCCGAAACAGCACGGGAATGACCTCGTCGCGCTCTCGATAGACGCCAACCGAGTGCCCTTCGAACGTCGATTGAATCGCCAG
>JBGUEF010000486.1:0-2568 GCA_041821485.1 Deltaproteobacteria bacterium | reverse complement strand
GTTGTCACCGAGAATGATGCGGTCGTAGACCTCGCCCATATCGGCCCAATCGAGCTCGCCGTCCGTGAGGAAGTCGAAGATTCTTCGAGTGTCCGCGCGCGGGTGGGACACGTCACCGATGTAGTGAACGCCCACGTCCCACTCGTATCCGGGGCGGCGAAAGGTCTGCGTGAAACCGCCAGCCGTGTAGTGGCGCTCGAGAACGAGAACGCGCTTCTCGGCGAGCTTGGACAAGGTCGCCGCGGTCGAAAGCCCGCCAATCCCGGAGCCGATGACGATCGCGTCCCAATGGTCGGCGAGCCCCGGATGTTGCTTGTAGGGGGTTCCGATTCGCATCCTCGGTATAGTAAGTTCTTCGGTGCCCGAATTGCACGTGCGCGTGCTGCACCGAGAGCGATCTATAGGTGTCGGCGCACCTGCACGACCTCGGTGTCTTCAGGGTCTCGAGCGATTCGGAAGCCGAGCTTTTCGCAAAGGGCGAGCATCTTGGCGTTGTCGGACAGCACCTCGCCTTCCATCACCTCGATGCCTCGGTCGCGCGCTACGGCCATGAGGCGGCGCATGAGCTCGCGACCGATACCCCGGCGCCGGTGCTCATCACCTACTGTCAACGCGAACTCGCAGGAATGACGATCGGGGTTCGATACGTAACGCGCAACCCCGATCATGCGAGCGTTGGATGTTCCTTCCTCGACCACACCGACGAAGGCCATTTCGCGGTCGTAGTCGATCTGGGTGAAGCGCGCCAACATCGCGGGCGTGAGCTTGTCGAAGCTTTGCATGAAGCGGAAGTATTTGCTCTGCGCCGACAGCGACTGCACGAAAGCCTGTTCCATGGCAGCGTCTTCCGGTTGGATGGGGCGCACGACCACGTCCGTCCCATCCGGTAGCTGCCACTGCGTCACCAGTTCTACGGGATACGGGTGAATCGCCATGTGACCGTAGTGGGCAGTGCTCGTTGCGGGGGTGGCGATCACGACCCGTGCGTCTACTGCGATGACGCCCTCCTCGTCGACCAACAGGGGGTTGATGTCGAGCTCCCGTACTTCGGGAAGCTCGCACGCGATCTCCGAGACCCGCTGCAGTACGTCGATCAGCTTCGCCAGATCGGCCTCCGGTAGATGTCGGAAATGACGCAGGAAACGCCCGGCGCGGGTGCCCTGGATGAGCTCTCTGCTGAGGTACTCGTTCAGCGGTGGCAGTGCGACGTTGCTATCGGCGAAGAGCTCCACGGCGGTGCCGCCGGCACCGAAGCTGATCACCGGACCAAATACCGGATCGGCGGCAATCCCTATCATGATCTCGCGGGCGTTTGGTCGTTCCAGCATGGGCTCGATGGTCACCCCGTCGATTCTGGCGTCGGGACGTTGTGCGTGAACGCTGTCCAGCATCTCTCGAAACGCAGCGCGTACTGACCGGGGTTCGCGGATGTTCAGGTGCACTCCGCCGACGTCCGTCTTGTGGGTAATATCGGGCGAATTGATCTTCATGGCGACCGGTAGGCCGAGGCCTTCGGCGGCGACGAGTGCCTCCGCGGCGGAATGGACGTTGACGCTCGGTGACGTGGGGATCTGAAAGGCGTGCAGCACGGCCTTGGCCTCTGCGTTGCTCAACATCTGCCGGCGCTCACCCAGCGCATTCTCGATGATCAGGCGCGCGCCCTCGACGTCAGGCTCTTTGTGGCGGGACAGAGGGCCCGGTGCCTGCAGCAGCGCCGTTTGGTTGCGCCGGTAACACGCGAGGTAGCCGAACGCCTCTACTCCGGCCTCCGGACTGCTGAACTGCGGTATGTCAGCCTCGTAGAACTTCGCGAGTCCCTGCTCCACCAACGCCGCGCCCATCCAGCAAGTCAGCACCGGCTTGGTCGATTTTCGAGCGGCGGCAATGACTGCGTCTGCACAGCCGGTCGGATCGGTCATGCCCTGCGGCGTGAGCAGCACCAGCAGGCCATCGACGCCTGGGTCGGCCAAGACGATTTCGGTGGCCGCCCGATAACGCTCGGGATCGGCATCGCCCAGGATGTCCACTGGATCGCTGTGCGACCAGTGTGCGGGCAATACCTTGCCGAGCTTTTCGATGGTCGCCTGACTCAACTCCGCGAGCGGGACATCCAGATCTGCCGCTCGGTCTGCGGCCATTACGCCAGGCCCGCCGCCGTTGGTGACGATCGCGAGCCGCGGTCCGCCGACCCGCGCGCCTGAAGCGAGCAGTTGGGCGGCGGCGAACAGCTCGCTGACGGAGCCCACCCGCACGGCGCCGGCCCTCTGGAGGGCGGCATCAAACACATCGTCGGCACCGACCAGGGCGCCGGTGTGCGAAACCGCTGCACGCGTGCCGCTGGTGCTATGCCCGGACTTCACGACGATCACGGGTTTGAGTCGCGCCGCCACACGCAGGCCGCTGAGAAAGCTCCGCGCGTTGGTGACGCCCTCGATGTAGAGCAGGATGCTCTGCGTTTCCGGGTCCACCGCGAGATAGTCGAGGACCTCCCCGAAGCCGACGTCGGCGGTCGCCCCGAGTGACGCGACGGCTGAAAATCCAAACCCATTGGTATCCGCCCAATCGAGC
>JBGUEF010000485.1:0-2568 GCA_041821485.1 Deltaproteobacteria bacterium | reverse complement strand
TTCTCCTTGATGTCCGGTTCGCCGGCTGCGGTCAAAAGCGTTGGCAGCCAGTCCTGGTGAGAGAAGATGTCGTTGATCACCGTGCCCGGTTTGATCACGCCAGGCCAGCGCACGACCGCCGGCACGCGGAAGCCGCCTTCCCAGGTAGTGGCCTTTTCGCCGCGGAACGGTGTGGTGCCACCATCAGGCCAAGTGAAGACCTCGGCACCGTTGTCGGTCGAGATGATGACGATGGTGTTGTCAGCGATCTTGAGATCGTCGAGTTGTTTGAGCAGGACGCCGATATCATCATCAAACTCGGTCATGCCGGCACCGTAAAGCCCCTTCTCCGGCACCATGTCCATGTACTTCTTCGACAAGTGCGTGAAGACATGCATACGGGTGGCGTTGTGCCAGACGAAGAAGGGTTTGGCGTCTTTGACAGCCTTGTCGATAAATTTCACCGAATTCTCAAGTGTCTCCTGGTCGTAGGTCTCCATCCGCTTCTTCGTCAGCGCACCGTCGTCCTTGATCCTTTGCTTGCCGACGACACCCCAGCGCGGATCTTCCGTTTTGTCGTCCTTGTCGGTGGCCCAGGTATGGATCACATTACGTGGGCCGAATTTTTTCAGGAACTCAGGATCCTTCGGGTAGTCGAAGTTCTCCGGTTCCTCCAGGGCGTTCAGGTGGTAAAGGACGCCGGAATACTCATCGAAACCGTGCACCGTCGGCAGATACTCGTTGCGATCGCCGACGTGGTTCTTGCCGAACTGGCCGGTGACATAGCCATGGTTCTTCAGCAACTCTGCGATCGTCGGATCCTCGAAGCTCAGCCCCTGCTTGGCGCCCGGCATGCCGACCTTGGTCAAGCCGGTGCGGAAAGGAATCTGGCCGGTGATAAACCCGGCGCGACCGGCGGTGCAACTCTGCTCGGCGTAGTAGTCTGTGAACAGAGCGCCTTCCTTGGCGATCCGGTCGATATTGGGCGTTTTGTAACCCATCATGCCACGGCTGTAGGCGCTTATATTGGTGATACCAATATCGTCGCCCCAGATCACGAGGATGTTGGGTTTTTTGTCAGCCGCCGAAGCGGGCGCGGTGAAAAGAACGGCGATAGCGAGGCAGGCGATCATGCCTGCAACAAGGCCCCCCGCCGCTGTGAAATTTCTCAACCAGTTCATTTCTACTCCTCTCTATACTGCTGACGCGGCAAAGTACGCGATCACAAGCCAATCATTGATGTGGTGACAGTAAAGAGTAAGGGGGGGAGGGAAGTCGATTGGCCTTTTTACCCAGATTGGGGTCATCGAAGGGCATCGCCAAACGGATACCGCTGCATGAACAAGCACCGCCAAATGTCCGCTTATGGCACTTAGCGGACATTTTGACCGCCTCCGAGAATGTCCGCTTTCGGGGGTAAAGCGGACATTGCTGACCTCCCCTCGAATGTCCGCTTTTGACCCAAAGCGGACATTCGCGGGCGGTCCACGACATGGTCGTTCAGACGAGCACGAACGAAGCTCCCTCAAAGAGATTATTCACAAGTCAGTAAAGCCGCTCCCGCTCGTTATGAGTCACCAGTTGCTCCACCTCTACCTGTGACCGTGATAGATTGCCGTGATCGAGAAGCGCCTGAGCACATGGCAGTGCGGAGGACGTCGTGGGGCAGAAGAACCGGTTTATGAGCCAGTTGTAGAAGCGGTCATGATCAGCGCTGCCGGAACCCAGGGATTGTCGTTGCTCAGCCCGGCTCGGGTTCTCGAGGAGAGGCTGCCGTGAGCTCTTTCTTCTCGGCTACGGTTGTTCGCGATTGACAGGAGGAGGCTTTAGATGGCCCTAGCAAGAAGTGTCGACCACCGCGCCCGCGCCGCGGCCCTCGCGCTGCTCGTCGCCCTGCTGATCCTGCCCCTACATGAGGCCAGGGCGGAGTCGGACGCCTACGAGCTCCACGACTCCCACTTCCACCTGACCAACTACATCCAGGAGGGCATCGAGATCGGCGAGTTTCTGGAGATCATGGGCGACAAGGTGGGGCGCGCCGCGCTCTTCGGGATCCCGCTGCAGCAGACCTGGTCCTACCAGAACACCGGCAGCTACGCGCCGACCTACTACCTCCACAGCGACGCGCCGCTCTACTACTACTCGTTTACCGACGCCTACATCGCCATGGCCTACCGCTCGCTCGCGCCGGCCCAGCAGGCGCGCTTCGACCCGATGATCACCGGCTTCAACCCGGCCGACATGTACGCCGTCGATCACATCAAGCGCGTGCTCCGGACCTTCCCCGGCGTGTTTACGGGCATCGGCGAGTTCAGCATCCACAAGGAGTTCGTCTCGGCGAAGGTCGCGGGCAACGTCGCCAGCCTCACCAATCCGGCCCTCGACCGCATCCTCGAGTTCGCCGCCGAGTCGGGTCTGGTCGTGATCCTGCACTGCGACCTCGACATTCCGTTCCAGAAGGTGGACGCCGAGCCCACCTACCTGACGCAGATGCGCGATCTGCTGCTCCGCCACCCTGACGCGACGATCATCTGGGCGCACACCGGGCTCGGCCGGGTGGTCCGCCCCACGGGCGCGCGTGCCTCCGCT
>JBGUEF010000484.1:0-2586 GCA_041821485.1 Deltaproteobacteria bacterium | reverse complement strand
GGTGGGGAGCTCGAAGCGCGCTTCGTAGTCCTCAAGCGCGCGCCGGTGGTTACCGAGCGATGCCTGGGCGAGTGCCATGCCGGCATGGGCCGGCGCGCGGACGCGGGGGCGGCTCTTCGAGAGGTCGAGGGCCAAGAGGTAGTGCCGAACCGCGAGCGCCATGTCTTGCCGCTCGCCGAGGCGCATCCCGCGATGATGCAAGGCATGGGCGAGCAGCAAGTGCATCAGAGGCTGATGGGGCGCCTCGTCGATGGCGGCGTCGAGAAGCTCTTTCGCCTCCTCGACGACTTTGGCGAGCTCCTTGTTGGACTCGATGGCGCCGAGGTCGCGCGCCATCCAATAGGCTTTGACGAACCGCTCCGTCGCGTCGGTCTCCGTGTCGTACTCGGCGGCGCGCTCCGGGGAGCCCATCCGAAGCTGGGTCTCAATCCAGCCGACGTGACCGGCGAGCGAGTCGGTCGCGCGTCGTGCCTTGTCGAAATAGCTGGCGGCCGTCTCCAAATCGCCGGCAGCAAAGGCTCCATAGGCACGCTCGAGCACGACGAGCCGGTAGAGCACGGCGGAGGCCTGCCGGTCTGGGTCGCCTTGCTCTGCCGACTCGACCCAGAGCTCGACCAAGGAGTGCTGGAGCGATTCGACGCCTTCGCGATTGGCGGCCCGCAGCGCACTGATGACCAGGTAGCGACGGACGTGCACGTTGTCGATTCGCGTGTAGAGCGCGACGAGCTGTTGCTCGACGGCGTCGACATTCTCTTCGGTGAGTTGCTGGAGGGCAATCTCGACGTCCAGCGCGAGCGCCAAGCGGGTCTGGTCCGGCACCTCTTTTCGAGCGTCGAGCAAGCGCGTGAGCCGTTCGTTTTGTGGGCGGCCTCGCTGGACGAGCTCCACGAAGCGCTTGCTGTGGCGAAGCGCCTCGGTGACCGAGGAGGCCGGGTGGAGAGCCACCTCGCGGAGCCGGGCAAGGCGTGTGTCTTCGTCGGTGAGGAGCCCGTAGAAGCGGTCGAATTCCTGGAAGGCGAAGTCGAGGACAGTCGGGTCGGTGACGGAGGCGAGGTCGACGGAGCGCAGGAGCTCCGCGGCCGCGGCTTTGTCGCCGAGGTCCCCGTAGATGCGGGACAGAACGACCGCTCGCAGAGCGATGGCATCCGCAGAGCCATCGGTCGCGACCGACTTCAGCGACTCGGCGAGGCCCTTCGACTCTTGGACGTACTCCTCGCTGAAGCGGCCGCGGGAGAGTCCGCGGTCCGCGCGACGGTGTTTGGCAAGGTGAATCATGAGCTGCGACCACCAGTCGGACTGACCGTCGTTCCGAAGAAGCTCGCCTCGTTGTTCGGCGTAGTGAATCGCCGCCTCGTACTCGCGCAAATCGATATGGAGCTTGGTGAGCGCCTTGAGCTGCGCGGAGCGCTCGGGGTCGTCGGGAGCGCTCACGAGGAGGTGCTGCCGGAGCACGAGCTCGTTCCACGGGCTGTGCACGCGCTCGACTTCACGGGCGATGCGCGCGCGGTCCCAGTCCGCCGGTACCGTTCCGCTCGGCGGCATGAGGTAGATGTGGATGTTCTCGCGAATGGAGCAGGTGAGCGCCATGGTCGTCTCGCGGATGGACGGATAGTGGCAGTTCCACTGCGCGTTCGTCAGCTGGCGGGGCTTCCCGAACTCGGGCGTCTCGCCGTCGCCCTGGAACGGCACGCGGAAGAGCACGCCGTTGTCCTCGCCGTCGATGACGCCGTCGCGGTTCGTGTCGTTCAAGAACTGCGAGAAGTAGAGATAGGCGCCGTCCGGCGAGAACACCGGATACCCCGAGACGCCGGGAAGGCTCGCCGCATAGCCGAGCTCCTTCGCGCCGGGAAATGCGCGCCGGACCCGGATGCTCTCCGCGCTCGTCTGGTTCGCGAACGAGACGCCCACCTCCTCACGGAGCCGTGAGAGAGGTACGTAGGCGACCCAGCGCTCGTCCGGCGAGATGGCGAGACCGACGACGTTGGCGTCGATGCGCTCTTGGTCCTTTTCGAAGGCGCCGTCGAGGAGCACGTGGTCGCCGTGGAGCTTTTCGCGGAGGAGGACGCCGAGACGCCCGTCGGCCCGCCAGTAAATCTGCAGATCCGCTTCGTCAGTGTCGCGGCACTCTTCACGGTCGTTGCGCGCTTTGCCGTTGTTCTTGATGCGTCGGCGGCAGGCATCGCCCCGCGAGTCGGTCTCGTATCGAATGTAGGCGACCTCCTTGCCGTCCGGGCTGATGGCAGGCCAGATGATGTCGCCGAACGCCTCGAACAGCGGCTCGCCGCTGGAGTTCACCGGGGACTGGATGTAGAGGTCGTAGACGTTGAACTCGTCGGTGACGTAGTAGAGGTAGCGAGCGCCCGGACCGAGCACCCCCATGAAGTGATTGTGGTTGCCGATGGTGACGCGCGTGGGCTGCAGGAGAGCTGGGGTCTGTCGGCGCTTCTTGACCTCGCTCGCGCCGTCCCCCTCGGCGGCGGCGGTCGACACGCTGAGCAGAGCGAACGCGCCGAGCATGAGCACGCCGAAGAGCTGCGTGCGCAGGGAACGCGCGCGCTTCAGCACTCCTTCTGCGTCCATGCTCCG
>JBGUEF010000483.1:0-2604 GCA_041821485.1 Deltaproteobacteria bacterium | reverse complement strand
AGGTCGGATGTCGACGACCTCCCGATCCGGATGGATGGTCGCTCCCCGCTTTTCGGCAAACCACAGATAATTCTTGAGCAGCGTGTTCTTCGCGCCATAGCGACAGCCGACCATGCAAGCCCCGCAGTAGTTGCAGCCGGTGCGGTCCGGCCCCTCACCATCGAAGTACGGGTCCGCCACCGTTTCTTCGGGCTCGCCGAAGTACACGCCGACCGGAGTGCGCCTGAAGGTGTCCTCGACGCCAAAGTGCTGCCCGATGTCCGATAGCAGCTTCTGACCATCGCTCTCGCGCGGGACGGTAACAACGCCCAGCATCTTCTCCGCGGTGTCGTAGTGGGGCGCGAGTGCTGCCGACCAGTCGTTGAGGTCCCGCCACTGCGGGTTGGTGTAGAAATCGGGGCTCGCGCGATACAAGGTATTCGCATAGACGATACTTCCGCCGCCCACGCCCGCGCCGCTGGCAATGAACGCGTCACTGAAAGGCGTCAATCGCAGAATCCCCCGCAAGCCTGCGGCTGGCAGCCAGAGATATCGCCGCAGGTTCCACGTCGATTTCGCAAAGTCCTCGTCTCGATAGCGACGGCCTGCTTCCAGAACGCCAACCTGATAGCCCTTTTCGGCGAGCCGCAGCGCCGAGACGCTTCCGCCAAAGCCGGATCCAACAATCAACCAGTCGTAGTCCATGGCGCCACCTGCTCCTTTAGCCGTGCGATACTGGACGATCCTTACCCGATCCGCGCAGCCGCGAAAAGGGGTTACACCGAGTCGGTTTACCGCTTCAGTCACCAACCGGCGTCATGTTTGGGGCGTCATCTCAAAACTCCGCGGAGTTCGAGGGCGTCTTGCGCCCCGCCTATCAGCAGGATGAGTGGAAGCTCATCGTGACGGGGGCCGCTTTGGGATTGGCAGCTGGCTGCTTGCAACTGGCCGCCATGTAGGCATGCCGACGCATAGTGGTTCAGCGCCGGCCCCTGGGCTACCGGCTGACGCGGCTCAGCGCGAGGCCGTGCGCCTCATTGTAGTGCCGGCCGAGGTTGTGCCAGTCGAAGTGCTCGCTGAAGGCTTCGACCGAGTTGCGGAGAATGACCCGGTCGCGTCGGCCGAGGGACGCGAACCGGAAGAGCCGGTCGGTCAGCTCATCGGCGGCGCGGTGGAAGTCGTTGTGCCGGCGGGGCACGACGTACATGCCCTTGGACGCGTGGTCCGGCACCAGTTGCTGGAGGTACGAGCCGAAGCCCGACAGGTCGCTGGTCACCGCCGGCACGCCCAGCGCGATCGATTCCAGCGGCGTGTAGCCCCATGGCTCGTAGTAGCTGGGGAACACACCCAGGTGGCAGCCACGCACGAACTGCTCGTACTCCATCCCGAATAGAGGGCTGGTGGCCTGCACGAAATCGGGATGGAAGACGACCTTGACCGGGTCGTCCTCGTGGTTGAACAGCCGACAAGTGCGCAGCTGGTTCAGCACGGGGTCGTGGGCGTCGTCGACGAGGTCGTGGGTGACGATGCCCGGGGCGGCCTCGCTCTTCCAGGCCTGGATCGTGCGGCGGATGCGTAGCCGCCAGTAGTCTTCCATCAACACGTTGAGGTCGGGGATCTCGCCGGTCGAGGCGGCGAGGAAGAGGCCGTCGCCGACGGACTCCTTCACCGCGTTGGCGGCAGTGCGGAACTCGCGAAGCATCGCGCGACTCTGGAGCGCGCGGACGTTGATCGAGCGGAACGGAGCCTTAGTGATGATGAAGAAGACGACCGTCACGAGGCTTCCCGTTTCCCGAAGCCGGTGGTTCAGCCGAGCCAGCGCCTCGATGGTCAGGTCCATGCCCTTGTTGAGGTACTCGTATCGGCCCGAGGTGAACATGTAGAGCGTGTTGTCGAGGTCGAAGTTGTAACTGGGGAAGAAGTGCCCGATCGAGAACTCATGTAGCCGTTCCTTGTATTGCTGGTGGAGCGTCTGGAACTCGTGGCTCGCGGTGAACCGGCGGATGTTCAGCCCGTTGGGCAGCAGCATGTCGGGCGTGCGCCCGAGCAGGTGGGTGCACTCCTCCGCGGTGACGTCCGACACCGTGGTGAACACGTGCGACGCGTGGGCGGCGGCCTTCTCGATCTGGTGCTGAGTGTGGATGTTGAAGTTCTTGGCTTCCTGATCCCCGTCGAACAGGGGCAGGTGGTCGTAGAACGAGGCATTGCCCGTCGCCAGATAGCGGCCGACCAGGGTCGCGTGCGTGGTCAGCACGAGCGAGCCCGGCCAGCCCTCCTTGCGCAGCATGGGGATCGCCATGCCCGCCTGCCACTCGTGGAAGTGGGCCACGATTTGGCGACGCTGCGACTCCTCCCTCGCGAGTATCGACAGGAGCGCCCGGCACATCTCCCCGAAAGCCACGGCGTCGTTCACGTTCGTCTCGTCGCTCGCGGGAATCCCGTGGTCGGCCCAGACCCGGTACTTGATCTCGTTGAGCGCCCCTCCAACCGAGCCGACGTCCAGTAGAACCACGTGCGGACGGCCACTGACCAGCCACCGCCCGTAGTGGGCGCGGTAACCCATCTCCCGCAGTTGGTGCACGGCCTGGCCGACCGGGCCGACCAGCGGCGCCGGCTCGAACTCGA
>JBGUEF010000482.1:0-2626 GCA_041821485.1 Deltaproteobacteria bacterium | reverse complement strand
TCCGGCTCGGAGCTCCTCTCACTGCTTCTCGGCACGGGTCGCCCCGGCGAGGACGTGACCTTGCTGGCTGCCAGGGTTCTCAAAGAGACTGGCGGGCTTTGGGCCCTTTCCCGGATGAGCGTCGCCGAGCTCGGCCGAATACACGGAATCGGGCCGGCCAAGGCCGCACGCCTGGCTGCGGCATTCGAGGCCGGGTCACGTGGATTGATCTCGCCGGACACCGCCGCAGCGCCGCTGTCGAACAGCGAAATGGTGTTCCTCCGATACGGGCGGCGCCTCATGACTAGCCAAGTGGAGCGCTTCTTCGTGATCTCGGTCGACGCCAAGAATCGTGCAAGAGCGGAGCGCGAGGTGGCGCGCGGTGGGCGCACGACCTGTCAGGTCGATCCAGCAGAAGTCTTTCGATTCCTGGTCTCCGAATCGGCCTCGGGCACGATTCTCGTCCACAATCACCCGAGCGGGGACCCGGAGCCGAGCCCCCAAGACCTCGAGCTCACCGAACGACTAGTCGCGGCGGGGTCTCTGCTCGACATCCGCATCCTCGATCACATCATCGTGGGGAGCGGAAGATACACCAGCCTTCGCGATGCTGGCCTCTGGCCAAGTACCCGTGCAAAATCAAGCCGTTCCGAGAGGTTCTCGGGCTGAATTGGGCGACTTGACACCCCCCCGGGCCCGTGCTCTCTTCGGGCACTCTTATTTCTCGGGAGCATTGCAGTGAAGCGGACCTATCAACCACATCGTAAGCGCCGTCTTCGGACACACGGGTTCCGCGCGCGTATGAAGACTAGAGGCGGACGGAGCATCATCAACGCTCGCCGTCGCAAGGGGCGGACGCGCCTCACGGTGTCCTGCTACAAGAAGTAGCCAGAAATGGTGCAAGGATGCCTCGTGCATCGGGAACGACGAGTGCTCCGAGCGACAGGCCGCAACGGTTTCGACGCGGCGATCGGCTGAAGAAGCGCTACGAATTCAGGCAGGCACAACTCAGCGGGCGACGAATCCACACTCCCCACTTTCTCATCGTCGTCCAACCAAATGCACTACAAAACACGCGACTTGGGATCACCGTGACGAAGAAAGTGGGCACCGCAGTCCAGAGGAACCGCATCAAGCGGGTGGTACGCGAGGTGTTCCGGCGGAACCGTCAGCTGTTTCCGCTCTCCCATGATCTGGTGTTCATCGCGAAGCGCGGCGCCACCGACATCGAGTACGCCTCCTTGTTGAGCGAGCTGCAACGAGCGGCACGGAAGCTGCGGCCAGAGGCGGCGCGATGATCCGGGCCGCGCTTCTGTTCCTGATTCGCCTTTATCAAATGACGCTCTCGCGTCTGCTCGGCCCCTCCTGCCGTTTCGAGCCGTCTTGCTCGCACTACACGGCCACCTGCATCGAGCGCTTCGGCGCGCTTCGTGGTTCGTGGCTCGGCATCAAGCGCATCGGACGCTGCCACCCGCTGAACCCGGGCGGCTTCGACCCGCCGCCCCATCCTGATCACCAGCATCATCACTGCCGCGAGGCAAATCATGGATGATCGAAAACGGCCACCGGTCGGCCTGATGCTGCTGCCACTGGTTGCGCTCGGCGCAATGCTGGCCGTTCAGTATTTCGCGCCTCCGAAGGCCCAAACCGAAGAGCAGCCCACCGAGCAGGCCCCCGAAGCGGGCACGGGCGGTACAGCGCTCTCCGGCGAGCGCACCAGCGGCAGTACAGCGCTCGCAGGTGAACCAGCCCCTGCAGAGCTCTCGCCCAGGGACTCTCAGTCACGGGTGGAATCGCAGCAGCTTCACCAGCTCGAAAACGATCTGTTCATCGCCTCCTTCACCGACCTGAACACCGCCATGGTGAGTCTGCAAGTGAAGGGTGAGCGCTACCTCGACGAGCAGGGCGAGCCGTTCGAGTTGGTGACGACGGACAAAGAGGCGTACCTGCCGCTCGCACCCTCCTTCTCGGGTGTGACGGTTCCGGCCGACGCTCGCTGGCGGGCTGTCGAGGCTTCGAAAGAGAGGCTCCGTTTCGAGTGGGCGGGCGACGGCGTTTCGGTCACCCGCACCTGGGAGCTCGCCGAGCCACCCTACCAAATCCATTCCACCATCGAGGTCCGCAACGACGATCCCAATGCAAGGTCGGTCGGGCTGGGCATCACGTCTGCGCACTACGTACGGCGTGAAGATGAGAAAGGCGGTTTCTTCGGAAGGCCGTCGCCAGTGCTGAGCCACGGAATCTGCCAACAAGGCGATGAGACGATTCGTGAGGATCGCGATGGCCTCCTGAGCGAGGACGAATCTCGGCCGATGCAACCGCACAGCTACGGTCCTGGCGTCGAATACGTCGCCCTCAGCAGCGTGTACTTCGCCATCATCGCGGCGCCCGAGGGCGAGGCGGCCGAACGCTGCGACATGTTGACGACCGAACGCGGGGGCACGCTGAAAGACCCGGACGGCAGCCTGTTCGAAGCCAGGCTTGCCTACGCACCGCAGCAGATCGGCTCCGGAGAGACGGCCACCTTCCGCACTGCCGTCCTTGACGCCCATCCCTTGAAACATGGTCTCGAGGTCTGGCACAGCCGAGACGAAGTGGTCTCCGGAGATCACCATTCCCTTGCCGGCTCTGTCAGCGATGCTGATGG
>JBGUEF010000481.1:0-2629 GCA_041821485.1 Deltaproteobacteria bacterium | reverse complement strand
GGAACTGATCCAAAGGGGCTCTCTCGTGCTGCGGGTGACCTTATACCGCGCCGGTCGAGCAGCGTCAGTGTCAGTGACCGTGCCAGTGACAGCGTCGGTGCCAGCGTCCCTGCCTCTGCCGCTGTCTCTGCCGCTGTCCCCGTCCGCTTCCCCGTCCTACACTACCCCGTGCTCTACTTCGCTTACGGCTCCAATCTCGACGAGGAGAACTGGGTGCTCTGGTGCGATAAGAAGGGCTATGACCCCGCGTCGATCGAAGCCCTCGGCCCAGCGTGGCTCCCGGACCACGAGCTCGTCTTCCACTATCAGTCCCGTCTCCGGAGTGGAGGCGCGCTCGATGTCCGTCGCAGTCATGGCACGGCGATCCCCGGGGCCCTTTTCCGCGTGCACGATTGGGAAGGCCTCGACGCGAAAGAGGGCGTCTCGGGCAGCTACTATCGACGCCTCGCCGTCACGGCGTTGACCGACGACGGGCGAGCCCATGCTGCGACGACCTATTGCGTTTGCGACGAGCGTGTTGGTGACTTCGTCGCGCCTGGACCGGAGTATCGGCAGATGGTGACTCGTGGGCTTTCGCGCTTTGGGCACGGCCACGATGGTTTTCTCGCTGTAGCGAACGGAACCCCTGCTTCGCCGAGACCGACGGCGCTCTTTGCCTACGGCACTTTGATGAGGGGGGAGCGCAGCCACGATCTACTCGCACCCAGGGTGCGGCACGCGCACGGCTCAGCTCATGTCACCGGTGCGTCGCTGATCCACATCGATTGGTATCCCGGTCTGATCCTCAGTGATGGTGGCTCGGTGCATGGCGAGCTCTACGAGCTCGATGACGTTGCCGCGACCTTGCAAGAGTTCGACTCTTACGAAGACTTCTCGGGCTACGAGAGCGAGGGCTCCCTCTATCGCCGTTCCCTGGTGAGCGCGGTCACTGGCGGCGGGCCCATGCTCGCCTGGACATATATCTATTTGGGTGATGCCGATGCGTTTCCCTTGATTCCATCGGGACGCTGGTCGGGTCCTTGACGCGTACGCTCCCGGTCGTAAAATGAAAGTCGACATGAAGATTCATAGCGACATGCTGCGTAACTACTTTTTTTGGTACACCGACTGAGGTGGCCTGCGCGTTTTGTCGCTCAAAGGCCGCCTCTCAGGGCGGCCTTCTTGGTTTAAAGATCTGAGGTCGTCGTGGGAGGGGCTGGGAGCCTCGACGATGGCACGGACAGAAAGAAACCAAGCTCGAAACAAACACTCCCGGGTTCAAGCCAGGCTCCGGAAGGCCACCGTCGTACATGACGGCTCGGCGTTCCAGCTCGCCGCCGATCTGCGATCGTATGGTTTCGAGGTGGCCGAGGGGCCGCTGCTCTCGTCTTCGGCTGCGCACGACGATCCCGGAAACCTCGCAGTGATCGCGACACGGCCCGGTGCGACTCGTGACCAGCGGTTGCGCGAGTGGACTCACCAGCTGTGTTGGAAAGGCGCGACCCTGCTCGCGATCGGCGCCGCCGTCGGTCCGGTGGCCGAGTTCTTTGGAGCGCCCCGCACCGCCCCGTCGGACCAACGCGTCAGAGGCCGCTTGGCGAGCGTCGGTTCCGTGAGCCAGGGCCTGTTCTCTGGATTGCCCGCAGAGTTCCGCCTCGCTCTCCCTGCCGGAGATCGTTTCCCGACTTCCGAGCTGAGCACGGAGTTCGGCGCCACGGCATGGAGCCAAGACGGCGAGCTCATCGGCGCCTCCCACGTTTTCAGGCCGGTGCACTTGCTGCACGCGGGAGTATTGGAGAGCGGCGAGGTGCGGCCGACGGTGTTGAAGAACTTGTTGCGGTTGATGCGGGACAGGCGGGGGAGGGCGTTTTAGCCGTGGCCGTGTCGGTGCCAGTGCCAGTGCCAGTGCCAGTGCCAGCGACGGTGCCAGCGCCAGTGCCAGTGCCAGCGCCAGTGTCAGCGCCAGTGTCAGCGACAGTGTCAGCGTCAGTGCCAGCGACAGTGTCAGCGGCAGTGTCAGCGACAGTGTCAGCGACAGTGTCAGCGACAGTGCCAGTGGCAGTGCCAGCGACAGTGTCCCGGTGGAATGTGCTAGGTGGTTTTCATGTCCGATCCGCTCGTGCTCACCGATCTCGATGAAGACGGCGTTCTTACCGTTACGATGAATCGTCCGACGCGTCGTAATGCCTTTAACAGGGAGGCGTTCTTGGCACTTCGGGATGCGTTTGTGGCGGCCAACGAGGACCCGAGGGTGGCTGTGGTTTTGCTGACTGGCGCCGGGGACGATTTCAGCTCTGGGCTCGACCTTTCCGCCATCGACATGAATCAGGAGGGACCGCCGCCTTTCGACCTGATGATGGATGCGATTTGCGCGTTCGATAAGCCGCTCGTCTGCGCCGCCAAGGGATGCGCGATCGGGTTCGGGGCCACCGCCCTGTTTCACGCGGACGTCGTCTACCTCGGGCAGAGCGCGAAGATGCGTTTTCCTTTCGCCAGTCTGGGCCTCGTGACCGAAGCGGGAGCTGCCTACCTGGGGCCCGCGACAATTGGCTACAAGCAAGCGGCGGAGCTGCTGTTCACCGCCGAGTTCTTCGGAGCGGAGAAGGCGCTCGAGTACGGCATCGCAACCCGCGTGTACCCGGACGACGAG
>JBGUEF010000480.1:0-2638 GCA_041821485.1 Deltaproteobacteria bacterium | reverse complement strand
CGACGCCTGGCTCGAGCGTGAGATCCGCGAATCCGTTCGCGAGCCTCACAACCATGGCTACACGCGGCGCGTGCGTGTGCTCAGCGATGAGCTCGCAAGGCTAGAACGCCATGGTCGCAAGGGGAACGGCCACAACGGCCACAACGGCCACAATGGGCGCGGGCACGGGCATCAGGCACGCGGCCATGCTGGCTACTACGGCAAGAAGGCACGGATCCTCAACGAGCTCGTTGAGCTTTCCGAACGGCAAGTGCATCGGGCGCGAGCAAACGTCCGCTATCCGTATCAGATGTCATTCGCCCATCGCTGACCAACTGACCCGATAGTCCAACGAGCGCCTCGGCTTTTGCCGGGGCGCTTTTCTTTTGGCTAGCCGCTGAACGCGCGGCGCTCTTCTTCGAGCGAGCGTTCGATGTTCCCACACACGATCTCGCAGAGCTCGAACACCGCTGGGTCGGCGACCGAGTAGTACGCCGAGTTCCCGCGCTTCTCTCGTTTGACCAGCCGGTGCGCGAGCAGGGTGGTCAGGTGCTTGGAGACGTTTGGCTGCGTGCTGCCGGTGGCCTCCACGAGGGCCGTGACGGTGCGCTCGCCTTCGGCCAGCTGGTTCAGGATCTCCAGCCGGAGCGGGACTCCGAGGATGCGGAACCTCGTGGCCACCGAGGCCAGGTTCTGGGGGTTTAGGACGGTTTTAGGCATCGCCCTCCTTATATAACTCCGTTCTTGGGAAAAATCACTACTTGACTATATGATTATGTGGTTATATAGGTATCTCCAAGTTCAAACGGAGTTGATTGCATGAAACGAAAGATTCTCGATTTTCCCCTCCAGCACGCACGCCTGGTCTTCATTGGCCTGGCCGTCCTCACCATCGGCCTCGGATCGGCCATTCCGTGGATCCAAGTCGATACCGATCCGGAGACCATGCTCTCCGAGGACGATCCAGCGCGGGTCTTTCACAACCAGACCAAGGAGGAGTTTGCTCTTCACGACCTGATCGTCGTGGGCGTCGTGAACGAGGCCGAGCCGGAGGGGGTCTTCAACCCCGAATCGCTCGCCCGCATTCACGAGCTCAATGAGCAGCTGAAGTCGATCGACGGCGTCATCGCACGCGACGTCCTCGGACCTTCGACCATGGACAACATCGAGCAGGCAGGTCCCGGGACCATCCGCTTCGAGTGGCTGATGGAGCAGGCACCCAAGACGCCCGAAGAGGCGCTCGCAATCAAGGAAGCCGCCCTTCGGCTGCCGATGCTGCGCGGGACCGTCGTGTCCGACGATGGCGAAAGTGTCGCGCTGTACGTCCCGATCGAAAGTAAGGATCAGAGCCATCGTATCTCCGCGGAGATTCGAACGATCATCGACGGCTTCGACGCAAGCGCTGACGAGTTCTACATCACGGGACTTCCGGTCGCCGAAGACACGTTCGGCGTTGAGATGTTCAAGCAGATGGCGATCTCCGCGCCGCTCGCCGCCCTCGTCATCCTCCTATTGATGTGGTGGTTCTTCCGCTCCTTCGCCCTGGTTCTCTCGCCGATGATTGTCGCGCTCACGACGGTCACCATCACGATGGGGGTGCTGATCGCGAGCGGGTTCACGGTGCACATCATGAGCTCGATGATCCCGATATTCCTGATGCCCATAGCGGTCGTCGACTCGGTTCATCTCCTCTCGGAGTTCGTCGACATCTATCCGAAGCATGGAGATCGCAAGGCTGCGATCAGGGAGGTAGTTGGTCACCTGTTCGCACCTATGTTGTACACCTCGCTTACGTCGGCGGCTGGTTTCCTTTCGTTGATGATGACGCCGATTCCGCCCGTGCGCGTGTTCGGCGCGTTCGTAGCGCTCGGCATCGGCCTGGCATTCGTCCTCACGATCCTCTTCGTTCCTGCGTACATCGCCGCGCTTCCTGAAAAGCGCCTCGCTGCGCTCCTGACGAGCAAGCGCGACGCAGATGACGGCGGCCTCCTCGGTCGCATGGTCGAGTCCGTCGGCGCCAAGAGCCTTCGCTACGGCAAGCCGATTCTCGTCCTCACGAGCGTGATGATCGCGGTCAGCGCCTATGGGATCACCCAGATCAACATCAACGACAATCCCGTTCGTTGGTTCAAGCCTTCTCACGAGATCCGTGTCGCCGACACCGTGCTCAACCGGGAGCTCGCCGGCACCTACATGGCATTCCTCGTCATGAAGCAGGACACCGACGCGGAGCGTGAGATTGTGGCTGCCGGGGACCAGGCCCTCGAGGGTGCAAGCGATGCCGCCCGCTCGCAGTGGGATGGCCTCAAAGCCGACGCACAAACGGCGAGCGAGACGGAGCCGACCAACATCTCCGACGCCCTGATCGAAGCGACTTCAGATCTGGCATTCGATACTACCGGCGCGGAGTCCGAGCAGTGGCAGGCCGTGCAGACCGCGCTTGAAGAGGCGCAGACTGGCAGCAAGACCTTCCAGAATCCGGAACACCTTGCCTACATCGAGCGCCTCCAACGGGAAGCCGAAGCGTTACCCCTGGTCGGCAAGACCAGCTCGATCGCGGACGTCGTGAAGACGGTTTACCGCGAGCTCATCAGCGGTGAGGAGAAGGACTACCGCATTCCAGAGACCACCGAGGGCGTCGCCCAGACGCTCCTTCAGT
>JBGUEF010000479.1:0-2655 GCA_041821485.1 Deltaproteobacteria bacterium | reverse complement strand
GGTTCTGAACACGCTTCTTGTTTGCAACTGATACGACGGCCCGCTCGGCCGAGAGTTCCTCGACTTTCAATCTGGCGGTCCCGACGAACTTCACCGTACGGCCAAGGGCCAGCGTGACCGCCTGCTGACGGAACGGCCCGGCGACATTCTCGATCTTCTGGATAGCCTTCGCGAGTCGGTTCGCTGTTTTGTCGGCGTCCCCCGGGTTCATTTTCCGTAGGACCCGCCGATGTGGTCGTAAGGGTCCTCACCTTCGCCGAGCGCCTGCTCGTAACCCAGCTCATCGATGACGCGCTCGAGGCCTTGGGCCACGTAGGCGAGAAAGTCGCGGCTGGACAGGATGCCGACGGGTTTTCCGTTCTCCGTCACCGGCAGGTGTCGCACGCCAATCGCAAACTGCAATTCCGCGCATTTGCGTACGTGCGTGCCCACGTCCACGTCGACGACCTCGGTCGTCGCAACCTCGGACACCTTCGTCGTGGCTGGATCCTTCCCCTCGGCAACGACACGGGTCACCACATCGCGCTCGGAGAGAATGCCTTTCAGAGCCCCGCCTTCGACGACCAGCACGGCGCCCACGTGGTCCTGGGACATCAACCGGGCTGCGTCAGTCACGAGATCGTCCGGCTTCACCGTGATCATGTCAGTCTTCATCAACGACCTAATAATCGCCATGCGCTTGCCTCCTGGTAGTGATGGGAAAGCGTACGTTAGGGGCAGTTCGAGGTGTCGACAACGTCAAGAAGGTACCAGACGCCCTAGAAATCGACAGTTACGAAGTTTAGGAGCGCCCCGCGCGCACGAGACGTCCCGGGCGCGCACCCGTCAACCTGCCATCTTTGGCAATCGCCTCGCCATTGACGAGCGTGGCGACGTAGCCATTTGCGTATTGCATGAGGCGTTGGCCTCCGGCCGGCAGGTCCTTGAGCATGGTGGGGTGGAGGAGCTCCAGGTTGTCGAAGTCGATGACGTTGATGTCTGCGCGGCGCCCGGGCGCGAGCAGCCCACGATCGCTCAGCCCCAGGAACCGTGCCGTATCGTGGGCTTGCATTTGAATGACGCGCTCGAGCGGGATCCGTCCGTGCTCGCGGTCGCGCGCCCAGTGCGTCATCAGAAACGTCGTGAAGCTCGCATCGCAGATGGTTCCGACATGCGCGCCGCCGTCGCTCAAGCCGGGGAGGGCGAGTGGGTGCGTGAGCATCTCGTGCACGGCGTCGAGGTTCATCCCCGTGTAGTTGTAGACGGGGAAGTAGAGCAGGGCTTCGCCGTCTTGTTCGAGCATCGCGTCGTAGATCAAGCCGAGCACAGGCTCGCCACGGCTCATCGCAGCCGCGCCAAAGCTCTCGGTCGGCGACGGCTCGTAGTTGGGCTTTCCCCCCAGACGGAATAACCGCATCACGACCATGTCGAGATTGGACAAAAAGAAGTCGGCAAGCGGCGGGAGCATGCTGCCGTCGCCAGCCACCGGTTCGCTCTTCTCCTGGATCATCCGCGCCTTGAGCTCGGGATCGCGCATGGCCTCGACCCGCTCGGCGAGCGGCAACTGGCTGATGGCCTTGTAGCTCGGGAACCCCATGAACGGGTGGAACGTCGCTTGAAGGCCCAGCATGACGCCGATTCCACGTGCGCCAACCTGGCAACGAACGTCGAAGCCGCTCTCAGTCGCCTTCGAAGCGCGGTCGAGGATCCACTTCCACTGCTCGGGGCTGTGATCTCGCTGCATCGTGGACACACTCATCGGCCTGCCACCGGCCGCGCGGAGCATCTGTTCGAGAACGCCCCACTCCGTGTCGAAGTGATCGTCGCCGTGCAGGATGTTGAAGTCGCTCACCGCCTGCAGCACGCCATAGTTCAGTCCTTTGAAGGCTTCCGCGATCCCGGCGAGCTCTTCGCCGGCCGCTTCCGATGCCGGAGTCCAGTCGCCGATGGCGCTCCGGTGGTTATCGCTCCGGCCGGTACTGAAGCCGATCGCGCCCGCTTCGAGAGCTGCGCGCAGCAGTCGCCGCATCTCCGCGATGTCTTCGGAGGTTGCAACCTCGTCGTGCGCCGCACGCTGGCCCATCACGTACACGCGAAGAGCATCGTGGGGAACGTGGGCGAGGAAGTCGATCGTGTGCGGCATGCGATCGAGGACGTCCATGTAGTCCGGGAAGCTCTCCCACCCCCAGCTGATCCCTTCCGAGAGAGCAGTGCCAGGGATGTCTTCGACGCCTTCCATCAGCTCGACCAGCTTGGCGTGGTCTGTCGGCCGAACCGGCGCGAAACCAACTCCGCAGCTGCCCATCGCGCAGGTGGTGACCCCGTGAATCGAAGAGGGAGCGAGCTCTTCGTCCCAGCTGATCTGCCCGTCGTAGTGGGTGTGGATGTCGACGAAGCCGGGAGCCACGATGGCGCCGTCCGCGTCCATGGTCTCCGCTGCGGAGTCGTCGCACTTGCCGACGTCGACGATCCTTCCGGCTTTGATTCCGATGTCGCCCGTGTACCGGTCCTGACCCGATCCATCTACCAGCGTTCCACCCACGATTTTCAGGTCATACATGCGTGTTCTCCCGGCTCAGAGCAGCTGCGCACTATATCTCACGATAAGCGAAATTGCAGCCGCGATGAGGAGCACCAGCACCGCCATCCTGAAGCGGCGCTCGTCGATTCGGTGGT
>JBGUEF010000478.1:0-2662 GCA_041821485.1 Deltaproteobacteria bacterium | reverse complement strand
GCCTCCTCGATTCGAGCGTCGACGCCACCGCGCGCGGACGCATCCTTTCGGCGCTCGGCCACACGGAAGATCCTATCCTTTCAGCGCGCGCACTCGACCTGACGCTGGACCCGCGACTTCGCATCAACGAAATCGGTCACCTGCTGGGGCCCCAGTTTAACAACCCACGGACCCGCGATCTCGCATGGGCATGGTTCACGGAGCACTTCGACGAGCTCACGGCGCGAAACGGCGCCGCTAGAGGCGGAGGGATGCCCTGGTATGCAGCTTCATTCTGCAGCGACGAAGCCGCCGTGGAGGTGCAGCAGTTCTTCGAACCGAGGGTAGCGGAGCTGACGGGCGGGCCGCGCAACCTCGCGGGCGCGGTCGAGGCGATTTCGCTGTGCGCCAAAAAGGCGGCCGCCCACAGGCCAGACGTCGAGCACGCCTTCGGCGCTCGTCAATAACCACACTAGTGTGCGACCTAGTTGCCGCTGAACATGGGCGGGCGCTTCTCGAGGAACGCACTCATGCCTTCGCTCTGATCTTCCGTCCCGAACGCGTCACCGAATGCGGCCTGCTCCAGCCGGTTGGCATCGGGCAGCGGCACGTCCACGCCGTCTCGAATCAATCGCTTTGCCGCGGCCACCGCCAACGGACCCTTGCTTGCGATCTCGGCTGCGGCCTTGCTCGCCGCGGCGAGCAGCTCGTCGGGCTCGAACACCGCATTCGCCAACCCGAGTCGAAGCGCTTCGTCCGCGTTGATCATCTTCCCGGTGTAGATCAGCTCGCGGGCAGCCGCAGACCCAACGCGCCGCGGGAGCCGCTGCGTCCCGCCGAAACCCGGAATGATGCCGAGGTTGACCTCGGGTTGACCGAATTTGGCTTTGCTCGACGCGTAGATGAAGTCGCACGCCAGCGCGAGCTCGCAGCCACCGCCCAGCGCGAAGCCGTTGACCGCAGCGATCACAGGGCACCGAAGGTTCTCGATCGCGGCGAACACCTCGTGTCCGAGCGCACCGAACTCGAGCCCCTCGGCCTCGGTCATGTTCTTCATGGCAGCGATGTCGGCACCAGCGACGAAGGCCTTTCCGGTCCCGGTGATCACCGCCGCCCAGACCTGATCATTCTCGGAAAGAGCTTCGACCGCAGCCCTCAAATCCGAGAGCACTTCCTGGCTGAGCGCGTTGAGCTTGTCCGGACGGTTGATGGTCAAGGTTCCGACGTGGCCGTCGTACGTCACTTCTACAAACGAGGTCATGGCGCGCACCCTACTACGGCTCGGATGCGTCGCCCACCGCACTGCGGACGAGAGCCTCGGCACTCGAGTAGGGGTCTGCCCGTCCATCCACGACCTCCTGGAGCTTCTCGGTGACCTGCTCTGCAAAACGCGCGTCGACTGCGTCGATCAACGCCTGGTAGAGAATCGCCCGGAACTCGGAAATTCGCCGTTCTTCGCGGATGCGCTGGCCCGCTTCCGTCGTGGTGAGGAACTCGCGATGCTCAGCGAACGCCTCGACCAGCTCGTCCAACCCTTCTCGCCGGTGCGCCACGGTCTTGTGGATGGGCGGCACCCACTCGCCGGCCTCGGCTGCAGGCCCTTTTTGGAGAGTCGACACCGCCGTGTGCCCCTGCATCTTGCTGACACCCTGCGGCACGCGTCGAAGCGACAGCATCTGCTGAAGGTCCTGTGCCGTGGCATCCGCACCGACGCGATCCGCCTTGTTTACCGCAAACACGTCGGCGACTTCGAGAATGCCAGCCTTGATCGCCTGAATGTCGTCACCCATTCCGGGGGCCATCACGACGAGCGTCGTGTCGGCCAAGCCCGTCACTTCGAGCTCATCTTGTCCGACACCCACGGTTTCAATCAGCACCACATCGAACTTCGCGGCCTGCAACACGTGGAGCACATCGCCCGTCGAACGAGACAGTCCGCCGAGATGACCGCGAGTCGCGATCGAACGGATGAACACCCCCTCATCGGTGAAGTGCTGCTGCATCCGAATCCGGTCACCGAGGATCGCGCCGCCCGAGTACGGGCTCGTCGGATCGATCGCGAGCACCGCAACGCGCTTCCCCTGCTCGCGATAGAGCCGAATCAGCCCATCGACCAAGGTGCTCTTGCCCGCCCCGGGCGTACCCGTCACGCCGACCACATAGGCGTGGCCATCATGAATGAAGACTCGCTTGAGCAGCTCGAACGCGTGAGGGTCCCGTTCGTCGATCAAACGGCACGCGCGCGCCAGGGCCCGCATCTCCCCGGCTCGGATTCCCTGGACCAGCGTCGACAGGTCAGCCAAGCGCGTCTCCTCTAGTTACCATCCGGGCGGCCCCGAAGGACCGCCTCTCAAACGCATCATAGATTATTGGTGGGCGATGCTGGATTTGAACCAGCGACTTATTCCGTGTGAAGAAATCACTCTACCCCTGAGTTAATCGCCCGAATAAGAGAGCGCGGAGCCTATCCGAAGGAACGCGCAGCGACAAGCCGACAACACACCGACGCTGACACTGGCACTGGCAAGACTAACCGTTCGGAAAAGGGGACAGTCCCCTTTTTGAAAGGGTTAATTCTCCGTCACTGGGCGCTGGCGAGTTCCGACTTGTCATCGCTTGTCCTTGGTTTTGGGTCGGACCGCACTGGAGTGAGGCCCAACCCAAAACCAAGGAGTCGCTGATG
>JBGUEF010000477.1:0-2668 GCA_041821485.1 Deltaproteobacteria bacterium | reverse complement strand
CTTGCGGGCTCGTCCTTCCCCGCGGATAGTGTCGGCGCGATGGATCCGAACCAGGAAGCGGCCATTGATCTCGTCGAAGCGTCCTACGATCTCGAGATTGCGCCGGACGATTGGCTTCCCAACGTGCTGCGGACCGGCAAGGCGCTCCTGGACCTCGGCATGGGGTTCTACGGCGCGGTCTCTGCGGGCACGTCGGAGCAAGGAGTGCCTATTTTCACGCAGGTACTCGCGGCAGAGGGCGCGGAGGAGCTACCGGTTCGAATCTTGCGGGCAGCGCGGGAAGCGGGCCCCGATTCGGTGAAGGCAGCCAGTGAGGGTTCGCTTGGAAGGGTCGTGGTCTTGTCGGAGAACCGGGACCGATGGCCAGGAGCATACGAGGCGCTGACGAGGAACGTCGGTTGCAAGGACATGCTCGTGCTCACGGCGGTGGATCCGGACCACCACGGCGTGACGATTGGCATCCCTTCGTCGGAGCCGATCGCGCTGGACGCCAGGCAACGGGAGTACTGGCAAATGATCGAGGTTCACCTCGCCGCGGGGCACCGCCTGCGGAGGTCCTTCGGCGTGCAGAACTCCGCCCCAGGCATGCCCATCACCGAGGTGCCGCTCAACGCCGAGGCGCTGATCGATCCGACGCGCTTCGTGGTCTCGGAAGCGAAGGGAACTGCGCAGGGGAAGGAGGCCGCCACGAGCATCCGTGAGGCGGCGCGTCTCGTCGACAAAGCACGTGGACCACTTCGCAAACGCGACCCCGAGGAGGCGCTCCGACTCTGGGAAGGCCTGGTCCGAGGGAGATGGACGCTGGTCGATTGGTTCGACACGGATGGACGCCGATTCGTGCTCGCCAAGCCGAACGTCCCTAAGATCGCCGATCCACGTGGGCTCAGCGAGCTCGAGGCACAGGTTGCAAACTACGCATCCCACGGAGAGAGCAGCAAGATCATCGGCTATCGCCTCGGCCTATCCCCCTCATACGTCTCGCGTCTGCTAAACGACGGGATGCGCAAGCTCGGAGTGAAAACGCAGGCCCAGCTGGTGGAAAAGATGCGCGGGATCCCGGCAAGCGTGGCGTAGCCGCTTTCGGGCCTCGCCGGCCTCCCAACATGTGAAACAGAAGTTTCCCTTCTCACCGTCCAAGACGGGGTAAACAATTACGTATAGACCCGCGGGCCAATCGAACCAATCCTGAGCATGTCGGTGTGGGCGAAGGTAAGCACCTGTAGCACCGATGCGGAGAGAAGGAGCTGAAGGCATGAACCGCGTGGGCTCGGCGATCATCGACTTCACCGAGGCGGCATACGACCTCGAGCTCGGTGAGGAGGAATGGCTTCCCACCATTTTGAGGCGTGGCTTGCCGGTGCTCGAACAGGGCCTCGGGGTTGCAGGCATGCGTTATGGCCGGCCTCCGGACGAAGGGCCGTTCCAGCTGCTGGACATCCACGTCGCCTCAGGCCCCGAAGACTTCGCGGAGCGACACGCAGCCGCTTTGGCAACGACGCCCCCAGAGGCGCTGCGAAAGCAAGTACGCCCAGGAGGCGCAGGCACGGCATCCATGGATTGCCCAGGCGAACCCGAGCAGCTCGCGCATTACACCTCCTATGTGGACTACTGCAAAGACCTTCTCTACATCACCGCCGTCGACTGCAAAGGTGCCGGCGTGGCGATCGTGGCACCGCTCGCCGAGGTGACCACACTGAGCGACCACGAAGCCCAGCGGTGGCAAATGCTCGCCGCGCACGTAGACGCCGGACACCGCCTGCGGCATGGGCTCGCCGCCCAAGAGGACTGCGACGAACTACAAACCGACCTCCCATACGACGCCGAGGCCATCTTCGATGCAAACAGCTTCCGAATGACAGACGCGGTCGGGCAAGCGCAGGAGCGCACCGCCACGAGGAAACTTCGCGACGCCGCCGTCGCCGTGGATCGTGCGCGCGGCAAGATGCGTGATACCGATCCCGAAAGGGCGCTCGCACTTTGGAAGGCGCTCGTGCGGGGCCGATGGTCCATGGTCGATTGGTTCGACTCGGATGGCAGACGCTTCGTCTTGGCGCTTCCAAACTCCCCTGAAGTCAACGACCCGCGCGGGCTCACCGAGCGCGAAAGCCAGGTCGTGGCGTACGCGGTGCTGGGCCAGACCAACAAAATGATCGGCTACCGGCTGGGCCTCTCGAAGTCCCGAGTCTCGATGCTCCTCCGTAGCGCGATGCGAAAGTTGGACGTCCAAACCCGTTCGCAGCTCGTGCTCAAGATGCGTGACTTCGAGGCGCTCCAGTAGCCCGCCGTGGCGAAGATCGGACCTAGCTAGAGCACGAGGTTGACGCCGTAGGTGCGACAGTAGTCGTCGAAGCGCTCGCGGATCTGACCGAGGGTCATGCCGAAATCCTCGATGGCGTAACTGTGGGACCCGTGCTTGCCTCGCGGATGGCGGTCCAAGAAGGAGCGCATTCGGCCTTCCACGTCAGCGGACCAGGGAATATCGAAGCGCTCGTAGGCGCGTCCTAGGACAGCGACGGGATCGGCGACCACCTCTTCGAACTGGACGTCCATGAACTGGCCGGCTTTGTCGCTGTGCTTTTCGCGTGCGGCCATGGCCTCGTCGAGGGAATCCGCCCACCACTGCGTTTGCTGCGGTCCGAGGGCGATGGGATCGACTGAATCGCTCGCC
>JBGUEF010000476.1:0-2674 GCA_041821485.1 Deltaproteobacteria bacterium | reverse complement strand
GGAGGAGCGAATGTTTTCCTTGTGCTGGAGGTTACGATTATTGAGATCGCGGCGGGCGTGAGATCGACCATCTTGACGCCGTACTTCTTGACGAGCTCGTTGTTCGACTCGTGGACGTACGCACTGGTCGCATCCCAAGCGATCTGCACTTTGTCATCTGCGATGTGCGGCTCCATCCCCTTGACCCCATCGGCGGTGGTCTTGAGGCCGAGCTCCTTGGCTCGCTTGAGCCCCTCGGATTCGGGGTCGATGCCGACCATCCACACGGGCTCGACAATCTCGCTTCGAAGCGCCTTGTAGAGCAGATCGGTGCCGATGTTCCCGGACCCGATGATCGCTGCCTTCACTTTCGTCGTCATCTCTGCCTACTCCTATGTGAAACGCACGGAGGCGGTTCCGATTCCTTCGACCTCGAGACGCATCTCGTCGCCCGCCACGACGGGCTCGAGGGGTACCAACGAGCCCGAAAGCACCACATCACCGGCATTCAAGCTGATGCCGAACTCCGACAAAGTATTTGCCAACCAACTCACGCAGTTGAGCGGCGAGTCGAGCGCCGCCGAACCCAACCCCTCACTCAAGAGGTCGCCGTTCTTGTAGACGCGCATCTTCAGATTTGGGAAGTCGAGTCCCTTCGGGTCCACGTGCTCGTCCCCGAGGACGAACAACCCGCAACTCGCGTTGTCGGCGACCGTATCCTGGATCTTGACCTTCCAGTCGTGAACGCGGCTGTCGACCACCTCGAAGCACGCCATCACGTACTCGGTCGCCTCGAGGACATCCTCGTTGGTGACGCCGGGACCCTTCAGGTCCTTCTTGAGCTTGAAGGCAATCTCCCCCTCGGCGCGCGGCTGAATCAGCTGCTCGCTGATCGGCATGGGCCCGCCGTTCGGGTAGTGCATCTTGTCGGTCAGATATCCGAAGTCAGGCTGGAAGACCCCGAGCATCTCCTGCACGGCAAGGCTGGTCACACCGATCTTCTTCCCGATGATCTTCTCGCCATCGTCCTCCACGCGGCGGTTCACCATGCGCAGCGACACATGATACGCGTCTTGAATGGTGATCTCCGGCCAGCGCTCCGTCAGGGGACTCAGCGTTCGGCGCGCACGCAGTGCCGCGTAGAGCTCGTCTCCGAACTCGTCGATCTTCTGTCTGCGTGTCGTATCGTCCATGCCTAAATGAAGAAGTCCGTGTTCTTCTTTCCAAACAGCACGCCGCCCATGTTCGACGACGGCGTATCCGGGCTGTTCGCGTGATGAAGTCGAATCACGTGAACATCTTGGAAGTGGCGATTGATCGGGTGGTCTTCGAATGCGGCTCGAGCGCCACAGGCGATGAACAGCTGCTCGACAATCTCCGCGGACACGCGAACAGCGCGCGCCGAATCGTGTCGGAAGTGCACCCGTCGGTCGAGCGGGATCTTTTCCCCTCGCTCTAGGTAGCCAGCCATCTCGTCGAAGTTGCGGCGCAGGGTCAGGACCTCACGGTCGAGCACCGCGGTGGCTTCTGCAGCAACGACGCTATTGGTGAACGACTCCTTGGCCTTGCCGCCGGTCGCCTGGGACACCTTCGACTTCATGAAATCGAGGTACGAATCGAGCGCCCCGAGGGCCGCGCCCACTGCCGGCGTCGAAACCGAGCGAACGTGGATCTGACCAAACGGGTACTTGTAGACGGGGGACGGGTTGATCTCGTTGCCCGGACTCTGCTGCCTGAAACCGTCCGTGAACTTGTGCATCCGGTGATCCGGAACGAACGCCCCATCGACGACGACATCCTTACTGCCTGAGCCGCGGAGCCCGGAGACGTGCCAGTTGTCGATGATCTCGTAGTCGGAGCGCGGTACCAGGAAGGTGCGCATGTCCGGTGGCTTGCCCTCTTCGCTTGGCACGAAGCCACCGAGGAACACCCACTCACAGGCGTCGCAACCGCTCGAAAACGACCAACGGCCACTGAGCTTCACACCCGCATCGACCCACTCCGTCTTGGCGACGGGCATGTAGGAAGAAGAAATCAGCGTCTTGGGATCCTCGCCCCACACCTCGTCCTGGGCCTCAGGCGCAAAGAGCGCGAGCTGCCAGGAGTGGACATTCAAGACGCCGTACACCCAAGCGCTCGACGCGCAGCCACGGCCGAGCTCGAGCTGCAAATCGAAGATGATCGACGGGTCCATCTCGTAGCCGCCAAACCGTTTGGGCTGCACGACTTTGAAGAAGCCCAGCCGATGGAGATCCTCGATCGTCTCGTCCGGAACCCGTCTCAGCTCTGCAGCCTTCTTGGAGCGCTCCTGCAGGGTCGGCGCAAGATCGCGAGCGCGTTGAATCAGCTCTTCGCGCGTCGGATTGGGGCTCTGATCTCCGTCCATTGTGGTGTCTCCGTAGGCCACGGGCTGGGGGCCGCGGGCAGTCGAGGGGTCGTATAGTCTCGGCTTTACAGATGCGCCGCCTCAAGCCATAAAGTAGAACGTGTTCTAGCCCACGGGTTGGGACATGTCCAGCTGGCCCATGCAAACATGGGGCTCGAGCCGGGACCTGGAAAGGAGGCACTTTCATGCCGATACCGAGCGGACTCAAGGCCATCGATCTGATGATGAACATCCCCGACGGGGACCCCAGCGCCTGGTACGAGTTCATCAAGCCCCTCCTGCTGGATGAGGAGAGCCGGAAGGTCTTCA
>JBGUEF010000475.1:0-2684 GCA_041821485.1 Deltaproteobacteria bacterium | reverse complement strand
CTGCTATCGGCGACGATTCCACTTTGGATCGTGCGCAGGATGGGCTGGCTCAGTCGCTAACGTGCGTCGCGTGTGCGGGCTCACACGATCTTGATCGCGCGCCACAACGCCAGCATGAGTGCTTCGGCGTCCGAATGAACCCGGCACGGTGCCGGGTTTGATGGACTTTCGGTGCGTCTAACTGCGTGTTGCGGCACTTCGTCTGACTCAATTCGCCCCGAAAAATGCGGGATAACCTTGCTTTCGTGATTCCGTCCCGTTCCCTCCGGAGGGAGAGGTCGGGGGTTCGAATCCTGCCGTGTCCGCCAACTCCCGTGAAGCTTTCACAAGGCTGAGACGTAAGCCTGAGGGATTGCTCCGTTACGGGACTAGTCAGGCCAGAGCGAGTCGTGCGACCTTGCTTACGTGGCCCTCTACCACAATCGCTATGTTCGCTGGTACGTGAGCTTTTTCTTGAAGCTTGCCCTGACGCGTCCGGGCAGATGGGTCCTGAGCAATTTCACCGCGCGGTTGGACCCGATCATCTATAGCCGGACCGGAGGCCGGCTGAACTCGACCGGAGTGATTCTGTTTCCGGTGTCGGCGCTGACTACCACCGGCCGAAAGACAGGAAAGAAGAGGACAGTGCAGCTCGCGTATGTCGCCTTTGACGGCCACGCGTACCTCGTCGCGAGCAACTTCGGCAAGGATCGCCATCCCGGCTGGATGCACAACATGGAGAGCAACCCGGACGTCTCGGTTCAGATCGGGAGCAACCACCACCAAGTGACATCAGAGAGGCTGACCGAGGATGAAAAGGCCGCGGTCTGGGAGAGGCTGCTCGCGGAAATCCCAAACTTCGACGCGTATGAGGAACGCAGCGGCCGCACCCTGCGGGTGTTCCGTCTACCGATTCCAGGAATCGAGGAGACCTGCGTACGATGAAGATTCTGGTCACGGGCGGAACGGGATTCGTGGGCTCGCATGCGGTGGAGGCACTGGTTCGTGCGGGACATGAGGTGCGTCTGTTGGCCCGCAGCCCCGAGAAGGTCGATCGCGTCATGGCGACGCGGCGCATCGAGGGACTCGACGTCGTGCTCGGCGACATGACCGACGCCGCACGCGTCCGCGCGGCACTGATCGGCTGCGACGCGGTGCTGCACGCCGCGGCCGAGGTGGAGATCGGTCGAGCGAAGGACGTGTTCCAGTCCAACGTTGCCGGCAGTCACAACGTTCTCGGCACCGCGGTAGAGCTTGGCCTCGACCCGGTCCTCGTCATCTCGAGCATCGCCACCATGTTTCCGCCGACCGGGTCGGCGATCACCGTCGACGACCCGATCGTGAACCTGAGCTCGGACTATGGTCGCTCCAAGGCCGAAGGAGAGCGCTACGCGCGCGCGCTTCAGGCCGCAGGGAAGCCTGTGGTCTCGATCTATCCGAGCGCGGTGACGGGTCCCGACGACCCGGGGCCCAGCGCCACCGTAAAAGGCTTGCGCGACGCCATTCGCTTTGGCTACCTGATGACTAGCGGCGGAGTCGGACGCGTCGACGTGCGTGACCTCGCTACTGTCGTCGTCGCCGCGCTCGAGCCAGGTCGCGGGCCGCGACGGTACATGGCCGGCGGGCGCTTCCTCCCCTGGGCGGAGGAGGCCGCTCTCTGTGAGCAGATCATCGGGCGCCGCGTACGACGAATCACGGCACCGCCCTGGGCCGTCCGTTTGGTGGGACGCACCGTCGACGCCATCAAGGCAGTCATGCCTTCCTTCGATTATCCGCTCACGTACGAAGCGTCGCTATTCATGACGCGCATGGTTCCGTGCGACGATCAGAAGACCACCGAAGAGCTCGGCGTCACATTCCGTGCAAGCCGGGAAACGCTGACCGATACCATTCGCTTCCTCCTCGAGGCTGCTGAGCTCGAGCCCAGCCAGGCCCCGGCTCTGTCAGCTCCCAAGGTCAGCGCAGGTAGTCCAAGCGAGATTCGATGACCCAGCCGAACGCAAAGACCCCACCGGCTAGAGTCAGCCGAGTACTTTCACGAACTCCTCGTCATCGATGACGAGGGACGTTTCGATGGTCAGGAGGTCTGACCACTGGTGGGACCATCGGCCCATCGCGACTGCATCGTCTGCCTCCACGATGGAGTAGCCAGTGCGATCGCTCGGGCTGTGCCACCGGCTAATCAACTTGATGCCGTCAGGTGGTTGACCCCCGCCCTCGAGGAAGCGTTTGATCGCGTCGTTTCTGTGCTCCGGGCGAATCGTGTACTTGGAGATGAACTTCATGGCCTATTCTCCTACGGCGCGGCCGCGGTATGTGTGAAGCGTGAGATTATGCCAGGGCGGTTGAATCGCATCAACAGGCAATCACGTGAAGGAAATGAAACCCTTTCGGGTTGGAAACCAGGAAGCCCAAACGACGTGCCGCAGAATCGAGACTCTCGATGTTTGTCTGCGCCTCTTTGCTACATTCGTTCGCTGAGATCGAGCAGGAGCACCCGCATCTCGTCTTGGTCTCGCCATCGGCTCCATGGCCCATGGCCCGAGAAGAGTTGATTGAACGGATACTCCGCCAGAGAGGTCAGTGACTGCTTCTGAGCCGACCACGAATACCAGCATGCGTCTTGGAACGCTCGCATTTCGTCCCGCTCGTAGTCCCAGGTGAGGGAGTCGCCGGTGAAGAGATACGCGTTGTCGACCAAGTAC
>JBGUEF010000474.1:0-2708 GCA_041821485.1 Deltaproteobacteria bacterium | reverse complement strand
CGCTCACGAACCGATCGTGAAAGACGACGTGCTCCTCCACACCGAGCTTGTGAGCCCGAAGCTCGAGGCTGCGCCTGTAGGCCTCGCCATGCCACTCCTTCACGTGCGGGTGCGTGGCGCCGACGACGACATAGGTCGCGGTCGGGTGACGTGCGACGACGGCGGGGAGCGCATCGATGACGTATTCGATTCCTTTGTCCGGAGAGAGGAGGCCGAAGGTGAGGATCAGCGACATCTCCTCGACGCCCAGGCGCTTCTTGCTGGCTCGACCGCTCGGCAAGGCGGGGATGCCGTGAGGGATGAAGTCGATCTTGTCGGCCGGCACCCCGTGTACTTCGCGCAAGAGCTCGCCGCCGCAGTGACTCATGACGATCAAGCGGCTCGAGAGCCGAGTGACCTCGTCCATCACGCGGCGTTGCTCCACAGTGGGCTCGCCGAGGATGGTGTGTAGTGTCGTCACGATGGGCATGCGCACCTCACTGAGCAGAGCGAGGATGTGGCTGCCGGCCTTGCCTCCGAAGATGCCGTATTCGTGCTGGAGGCAGAGGACGTCGAATCCGCCGACGTTCAAGAAGTCGCTCGCGCGGCGGTAGGATGCGAGGTCGCTCTCGGCGATCTCGAAGCGAACGCGATCGCCGTAAGCGTGGCGCTTCCCGGCGTCGTTCATGGCGATGACTCCGCAGTCGATTCCTGGGAACGTCGCCGAGATCGCGTCCGCCAAATCGGCCGTGAACGTGGCGATCCCACACCGCCGCGGGAGATGGTTTCCGAGCAGGGCTACGCGGTGGACTGCGCCGGGGTTTTCGCCTTGGCCCTTGCCCTCGCCGTCAGTACTCACTTCTTTCCGGTGAGTGCCGCCTTCGCGACCGCAGCCTCTCGGCGCTGTTTGTCGTCTCTTGTCTGTTGTTTCTGGTTAGCCTTGCGGTTCTTCTGTTTCGGGGACTTGTCGCCCATGCTTCACCTCCCATGCTCGGAAGCGAATTGCAGATGGCGCGCCGCCGGGTACGTGCACTGTCCCATGGGGCCGGAGGCTTGTCTTGCCAATTCAATTCTGCACGACTCGACCGATCCAGGTTTCCCCGGTGCTGCCGCACAGTACATGGTACTGTTCCCGTGTGAGTGAGATGCGTATACGTGGGATTTTGCGAAGCGCATGGGACACCTTCCGTCTCGATGCGATTCGTGGAGTGGTCCAACGAACGATTGGTGATCTCGAGGAATTGACTGCTGGCCAAGTAGTGGGACGGGAGCCTTGGCGATCCGAGCTCGAAGTAGAGGCGGGTTCGCGTCGTGCGGCTCTCGATGCATGCTGCGACGAGCTCCGCGAAGGCTGCGGGCTACCCACGTCACCCGTGCCGTCAGTGCAAGTTCAGTCAATGCACGCGGCCGATGCCGACTGGACCGAAAGCTTTTCGAACGCCCTAGAGGCGTATCGCAGCGCGGCGTGCAAGGAGTTGGACGCTTCCCTTGCTGCCCTAGCGTTGCCGCCTGAGAAATCATCCGCGCTGGAAACGTTGTAGCTACCCGCAGGGAAACACGACGTTGCCTCCCCTCCGACATTGGATTCCGTGCCTCGCCGTGATCGGTGTGCTTGGCTGCGCGGCCCATTCGAGCGAGCCGACGGTCCTTGTGGTCGACGAGGCCAGCGTTCGACCAGGCATCAACGATCCTTATTTCCTCCCGGACGGGCCAGATACGTACGCGAAGATTCTGGAAGCGGAGAGTCGCGAAATTGTTCAGCGTCGGCGCGATATCGTTGCCGCGATGGGCCTTCGGCGGGGGATGGTCGTTGCGGACATCGGCGCAGGCACAGGGGTGCTTACGTCCGAGATGGCCGAGTGGGTAGGGAAGCGGGGCACCGTGTTCGCCGTGGACATCGTGCCAGAGTTTCTCGAGCGGATTCGCGCACGGGTGAGCGCGGACGGCCTGACCAACATCGTCGTCGTCCAAGGAGAAGAGAGGGCGACCGGACTAGAGCCACTCTCTCTCGACCTAGCGTTCATGTGCGACACCTACCATCACGTCGAGTACCCCCAGGCCTACATGCATTCGCTTTTTCAGACGTTGCGGTCGGGTGCTACGCTGGTGCTGGTCGACATGAAGCGGGAGGACGGGCACTCAAGCCCCGGGGTCCTCAGACACGTCCGTGCCGACAAGGCCACTGTCATTGCAGAAGTCGAGCAAGCTGGGTTCGTCTTCGAGTCCGAGATCGAGCTCTTAATAGAAAATTATTATCTGCGCTTCCGGCGCCCTTGAGATTTCAGCGCGCTGCCCCGCGGGGTTGCGGGGACCGGATTCAGTCGAGTAGGCATCGAACAGCTCCGTGGACTTTCGTCCACTCCGGCTTGTTCGATTCCATGATGCAGAGGCAATTCCTGCACGCTGTGCGTCGTTTTGGGCTGTGATTCCGGTGTGATGTAATGGCCTGCGAAAACCGGGTTTCCTGAACTCATAACCCGAAGGTCGTCGGTTCAAATTCGGCCCCCGCAACCAACGAAGTCAGGCGCTTAGCAAATCAGCTGGGTGCCTTTCTTTGTGAGGTGGCGCGGAAGTACTAGCACGGCGACAGGGTCAACCGAACGTTCTCCCGGGGCCGTTGCCAGCGACCGGACGAGCCCTATAGCGATTGCCTGGAGGCACCGATATGAAGGCAATGGTGGTCCGAGAAGCAAATGGGCCCTTCGAGCTCGAGGAGCGCGAGATTCCCG
>JBGUEF010000473.1:0-2734 GCA_041821485.1 Deltaproteobacteria bacterium | reverse complement strand
GGGAGTAGGTCAGCGAAGGTGCCCAGTGCCAGTGCCAGTGCCAGTGTCAGTGTCAGTGTCAGCGTCAGTGACCGTGTCGGCGTCAGTGACCGTGTCGGCGTCGGCGCCGGGGTCACACGTGCCGCAGCGGAAACGACACGTTCTCGTAGTACTCGACCCTCGGCTCTCCGCCGGGCCCATCGAACACCACCGCGGCTGCGTCGATGCGGGCGTGCACCCGCCCGAGCTTCTCTCTCCTTAGCCACATCGCAGTGGCGCGCCTCACTCGGGCAAGCTTCTTTCCGCTGATCGTCTCCGCGGGAAACACTGGACGCGCACTCGAGCGGGAACGCACCTCGCACACGACGACCAGCGGGCCACGTCGTGCGATCACGTCGAGCTCTAGCCGGCCGACGCGCACGTTGCGGCCGCAGATTTGGAAACCGCGCTCCTCTAACAGCGACGCTACGAGCTCCTCGGCTCGACGAGCGAGGGAGGCCCTACTGTTCGACTTCGGCGAGTGGGTCGCGGACGCAGTAGCTTCCGCGCAGCCCGTCGCCGCCGGTCTCGAGGACTTCTTCGCAGTTGAAGCCGCCCGGGCAGTCGCACGTCGGCAGCCCGCTTTCGGCAGGTGCGCCGCATCGGCACGAGCAGTAGACGCTGCGCTCGACGTCGTTTTCGGAGACGCAGGTCGAAGGCTCGCCCTCGACGTCTTTCGAGCATTCCGGCTGGAGGTTGTTCGGGTCACCCATCAGTCCTCGGACGAGGCAGACGCGCGTTGCGCACTGGACTGAGCTCGTCTCGAGATAGGTCTCCGAGGCCAAGAACCCGCCCGCGGGCACCGCCTCAGGCACGCATGGATCGCCGACGGCGCTGCTCGAGCAACCCGAACCGGCCAACCAAAGCAGCGAGATCGCCACAAACCCCATCAATTCAAGCAATTTTCTACGCATCATGTCCCCCTAAGAAGCCCCCGGTCATCCACATCATAACGGCAATAAGAGATCAGACCCAAACTTACCCAGCCGCCGGGGGTCAGAGAGGTGAGACGCGGGCCCAGCCAGCGCCTCAGACTGAATTTGTCAGGTCGATGAGCAAGTTTCCAGTATCAATTGCAGTCAGCCCGTCAAAAGCTCAATGGCGCTATACCTTGACGACCCCTTCGGCTGCTTTCTATGATGGTACGCGAGCGTGCCGGAAGGGGTCGGTTTCGTTCGAATTTTGGGGGTCAGAGGAACTTGGAAAACCAAGCTTCCGCACGAAGGAGCGCTTTATGAAGGGGATCCGCTTTTTGGCGGTGCCTGTGTTGGTCTGCGGCCTGGCGATGTCCATGTCGGCCAGTGCACAGGACATGAGCTTCGGTCTCGAGGAGACCGGGCAGAGCCGCGCACCCGTGAAGCTTGGCAAGCCGTCGAAGCGGCTCGCCGATGCGCTGAGCGCGTTCGAGGGCAAGAAATACGAAACCGCTGCGATGGGCTTCGAGCGCGTGTTTGCGGGCAAGTCCAAAGATGGTCGCGGCAATCGTCAACGCGCACAGTTTCTACTCGGACAGTCGCTCTACCAGATGGGGTACTACCAGCCTGCGCTCACGGTGTTCGACGACATCAGCGCGGAAGGGCCCGCGCATATCTACTTTGGTGAGACGCTCGAGTGGCTCGGGCTCTTGGCGTCGAAGCTTCCGGAGTCGTCGGGGATCATCGAGAAGGTGGGCCGCTACGGCATCGGGGCGCTCGAAGAGTTCAAAGAAAAAAATTCGAGCCTCTACAATCAGCTTCTCTATTTGATGGGGCGACATCTCTACGCCCAGGCCTCGTTCCGTCAGGCCATCGATGTCTTTCAGGACGTCGACCCGAACTCCGCGCAGTACAGCTACGCGAAGTTCTTCGAAGGCATCTCGTTCATCCGCATGCGCCAGGCACGTCCGGCTATCGCATCGTTTCGTTCGATCCTAGAGGCGATCGATGCGGGCACCGTCGAGGGTGTGGACGAGGGCCGCATGCGTAACCTGGCGTGGATCTCTCTTGCTCGCGTCTACTACACCGCGGCGAATCAGGCGAAGGGTGGCCAAATCGACGGCACTCTTCTTGGCCAATCGGTCGAGTCGTGGACGAAGGTCGAGCAGGCCAGCGAATACTGGCTCGATTCGCTTTTCGAGTCGTCGTGGGCGTTTTTCCTGGCGGACGAGTATTCCCGCGCGCTCGGCAACGTGCACACGCTCTACTCACCATACTTTGAGGACTCGTTCTATCCCGAGGCGCTCGTCTTGAAGGCCGTGACGTTCTTCGTGAATTGCCAGGTCGACAACGCCGAAGCCACGGTGGCGCAGTACCACGACCGGTACGACCCGGTGAAGCAGGAGCTCGACGCGGTGCTCCGAAAGCACGAGGACAACGCCGATTTCTTCGAGTTCCTGAAAAAGGTTCGCGCCGACCAGGCCGACCTCTCGGCTCGTGTCCGCCCGATCGTTGCGACCGCGTTGAGCGATCGCACGGTGCTCCAGCATCTCGAGTACGTTGCGATCCTCGACGAAGAAGAGGCTCGCCTTGGGAAGTCGGGCGAGAAGTTCCAGGGCTCGCCGATTGGTGAGAAGATTCTCGAAGACGTGTCACTCGCGAGAGCGTTCGCGATCGACCAGGCCGGTGACCTCGCGCGCGGCCGCTACAAGCGACTGATTCGCGAGCTCCGGGATCTCAGCAATCAGGTCGACACGGTGGAGCTCGAGATCGCGACTTTCCGTCGCGGTCAGATCGATCAG
>JBGUEF010000472.1:0-2751 GCA_041821485.1 Deltaproteobacteria bacterium | reverse complement strand
TGGATCGCGCTCAGGGAGTCTTTGTCGAGCTGATCGAGATGGGGAACCTTGAGCGCAATGGGGATCCCTTCGATCGTATCGTAGGCCTCATAGACGGTGGCAAACGCCCCGGCCCCGATGCGGCGCCGGATGCGGTACTTGCCGAGCATCCGCCGAGCTTTGAGGGTGGAGCTCGGGCGCGAGTTGCTCGTGACTTGAAGAACGTGCGGTTTCATCGGGTCGAGGTTCAGAACGTCTTACGGATTGCCTCGAGGAGCGCAACCCCTCCGGCCCCCATCTCTTTGGAGACGCGGTCTGCGACACCCTTCTGCGCCGCCTTGAACGGGGCCAGCTCCTCCGGCGAGGGATCGTAGATGTCGTACCCATACCGCTTCAGGTTCTTCAACAAGACGGGCTCGACCTTGCGGACCGAGCCTCGCCCCCAGACGGTCATCTCGTGGGATATGGTCGTGATGATTGTCTGGATGTCCTTCGGAAGGGTATCGAACCACTTCTTGGAGTAGCTGAGGAGCGCGGGCTGGTAGCAGTGGCGGCTGAGGAAGAGGTTGCGCTCCCCCTCCTTGAGCCCCTGGTACCAGCTCCCTGCCATGGCGAAGAGCGGCGTGTTGTCGAACCCGTCGACGACCCCGGTCTGCACGCTCATCAGTGTGTTGCCATTGTCGATCGGAACCGGGCTTGCGCCGAAGGCCTCGTAGGTCTCGACGTGCACCAACGACTCCTGGGAACGGAATCGAATGCCCTTCATGTCGCTGGGCTTACGAATCTTTTGCCGGCTGAAGTACGACCGATACCCGTTTTCCGACCAGATTCCAAAGACCAGCCCACGAGTCGAAAGGACCTTCCTCACCTGCTTGAGGACCTCGGGGTTGTCGAGCGCCTTGTCGGCCTGCTCGAAGCTCTCAAACAAGTACGGGGTCTCGATCACGTTGACCTCGCGCACGATCGAGCTGAGACCACCGACGGATCCGGCGAACGCCTGCATGCTTCCCATCTGGACGCGGCGCGCCAATGATCGCTCGTTCCCACGCCCAAGCCTGAGCTTCACTTTGAGGCGGCCGTTGGTCCTCTCTTGCACTTCGGCCTTGTAGCGCTGGAGCTGGTCGGCCCAGGGACTTCCTTTGGGGGCGACAGTGCCGACCTCCATGAGGAACTCGGGGTCTTCCGCGACAGCAGGCCCAACGACCGCCAGAGAAAGAGCGAGCAACGCTCCGATTGAGAAGACAGATTTTTGCATTGGGGTCCTTCTAGTCAGTTGGGCGCGGAAAATAAAGGGTGAAAGGGTCATTGGCGGGCTTGCGAGGGTTGGCGGGCCTCGGAGGACGGAGCGGCGCCGGACGCGTACATCCCGTCGATGATCGCCTTGTACTTATCGTTGATGACGTTGCGCTTGACCTTCATGGTCGGCGTGAGCTCACCGCCTTCGACGCTCAGCATGTGGGGGAGCACCTCGAACTTCTTGATCGTTTGGTAGCGAGCGACCTTGCTGTTGCAGTCCGACTCGACGTGGTCGGCCAAGAAGGCACGGACCTTTTCGTTGCCGGCGATTTCGGCGAGAGGCGCGACCGGCACGCCAGCGGCCTGGCACAAATCAGGAATCGCCTCTTCTTCGAGGGCCAGAATCGCGCAGAGATAGGGCTGACGATCGCCAACCACGACGGCCTGGCCGATGCCTGGAATTCCCTGCAGGTGATTCTCCATCTCAGCAGGTGCGACGTTCTTGCCGCCCGCCGTAATCAACAGATCCTTCTTGCGCCCGGTGATGCTGAGAAAGCCGTCCTCGTCCAGAGCCCCAAGGTCGCCCGTGCACAACCAGGCGTCGTCGGTATAGAGGTCAGCACTCTGCTCAGGCATGTACAGATAGCCACGAACCATGTTCGGCCCTCGCAAAAGGATTTCGTCGTCATCCGCAATGCGAATCTCGACTCCGGGCAGCGCTCGCCCCACGGTGCCAAATCGGGGCATCCCGAGCGGCTGTGCGGTCGCCAGGCCCGTGGTCTCGGTCATGCCGAAGCCCTCGAGAATGGGAACACCAATCGACGCAAAGAACTCCAACGTAGAAAGCGCGGCCGGCGCCGCCCCCGACCCTGCGCCAACGAGCTCGTCGAGGCCGATGGCGCTTTTGATCTTGGAAATGACGAGCTTGTTCGCAAGCCGGCGCTGGAACGTGTTGACCTCTTGGCCCGTCTCAACCGTCCTCCTCAAGCTCTCGAGCTCGACGCGCCGCGCCCAATCCATGAGCTTCGCTTTGACCCCCGTGGCAGACAGAAGGTTCGCCGTGAGCGCAGCCTCGAACTTCTCCCACACGCGCGGCACGGCGAAGAAGATGTTCGGACGCGCGGCAACCAGATGGTCCTTGATCTTCGCTAAGTCCGCACAGAAGTAGGTTTCGTTCGCGGTGTTGAGTCCCATGAAGTTGGTCATCATCTGCTCGGCCACATGGCATAACGGCAGGTAACTGACATAGCGGCTCGGGTCGATCTCGATGAGCTGCGGATAGGTCTCGACGAGGGCCTGCCCCATCGCGCCGATCCCGCGGTGCGTGCACATGGCCCCCTTGGGAACGCCCGTCGTCCCCGATGTGTAGATGAGGAGCGCGAGGTCGTCGGGTTGGACCGCAGCCATTCGCCGTTCGAGCTCGCCATCGGGCGCGGCGCTGCCGCGGGTGATGACGTCAGCCAGCGAGATTACGATGTCACGCTCGCTGTCGATCGGATCCATCGTGACGATGTGCTCGAGCTCGATCAAACCCCG
>JBGUEF010000471.1:0-2758 GCA_041821485.1 Deltaproteobacteria bacterium | reverse complement strand
AACTCAGCCCAATGACGAACCCGAATGAAGGCGAGAGGCGGCATTTGCTGGCTCTGGCGGTGTTGGCGGTTGCTGCCGTTTCGCTTGCTGGCAGCCCGGTGGCGTTCGCCCAGGTAGAAGAACCCGTGCCAGGGGACGACCCTCATCCTCCGGACGTAGCACAACAGGAAGTCCCCAGCGCCGAGCTTGGAAAAGACGAGGTTCCGACGACGACGGTGGTCGTTGGGGAGGACGAAGGGGGGCTGATCCAGGCCTACACGATCGAGTTCGGCGATGAGAAGGACTGGGTTCGGTTGGCGTCGGGGGAATGGTTGAGAGGCAACATCGAGCGGATGCGTGACGGCTCGATGGAGTTCAACAGCGATGAGATCAAGTTGATCACATACGACTGGAAGAAGGTGAAAGAGCTGCACTCGCCCAGGGCGAACACGTACAACTTCACCGATGGTTCGGACCTCGTTGGGCCTGCGATGATCAACGAGGAATTCGTGGTCGTGCAGACCGTCGGTGGAATGGTAACGCGACCGCGTGTCGAGCTGCAAGCGATCATCGAGCACACGCGACGGGAACGAAACTACTGGTCGACCGTTCTTCGCGTGGGCCTCACCGGCAACGCCGGCAACACCGAGAACCTCACCTTCAACGCGTACTGGCAGCTCGTCCGGGAGGATACGCTCACCCGCGCCGCGCTCGCGTATGAGGCAACGTTCGGCAAGGCGACGCGTGCGGAGGTAGCCAATCGTCATCTCGCCGGCGGCGACGTCGACATCTTCGTGCACCCGATCATCTATGTGAAAGCGCTGACGGGTCAGCTCCTGTACGACAAGTTCCAGAACATCCGGTTGCGTGCCACGCCTGCCGCTGGTGTCGGCTTCCACCTCATCACGACGTACGTCGTCAATTGGGACCTCGAGTTCGCGCCCGCGGGTTACCAGTACCTGTCACTGCTCGACCCCGCGGCCGCCGTAGAGAACCCGCAAAGCGACGGGTACATGATGTTCCGAATGTTCGCGGACCTCGACTTCACCGACGACGTCCAGCTGCTGTTGGAGTGGCGGACCAACCTCGTCTACACGACGATCGGCAACACCAACCACGTGGGAACCTTGGACTTCACCGTGCGGGTGACCACGCTGCTCCACCTCAACACGTCTTTCCTCTACCTACGGACCGAGCAACCGTTCCCGCGGTCGGATGGAACAATCCCCAAGCAGAACGACTACCAAATCGTCTTTGGCGTCTCACTGCGCATTGGCTAGCGATAGCCGCCGTATCGCCGCATCCAACGCGCGCGATACGCACGTCTGGTCACGGACCCGCGCGAGGAGCGGCCAGGTCGCGCGTTCACCTTCCGCGATGTGCTGCAGCAACTCCTTGTGCGAGATGTTCGACAGGGTGCGAAGGAGCGCGAGCGGCCGCAGGCGGGGGTGAATGTCGATGTCACCGCCGTAAGGCTGTTCTGCTAGCGAATGAGCGAGGTCGATCGCTCCATAGAGGGGCGTCTTTCGTGTGTAACTGCGCGCGAGCCCGAGTTGATGGGCGACCTGCGTACGAAAGCTCGATACGACCGCCCTCGATACGAAGGGGAGCACGCCGCGCCTGCCCGTGACCTTGCGCACCGGCGCGACGTGGGGGTTGACCTGACTGACGATGAAATGGTTCACGTTGTGCAGGCGGCTCAGGCGGCGCATCGGCAGGTCGCCCTTGAGCGAACCATCGATCCAAGTCTCCGTTCCCATGTACGGGGCGCTCTCTCCCGACGGCAATCGTTGGCGTAGCGTTGCGCCGGGGAACGCCCCTGGAATCGCCGCCGAAGCGACCGCCGCACTGTTCATCAGTACGTTGGGCGACGTGTAGTGGCAGAGCACCCGCGGCTTCTGACGTTCGCGAGTCGGTGAGACACTGATGCTCACCGTGCGGCCGCTGCGCTCGTGGGCTTCTTGGAACGTGTAGTCGCCGCAGTTGTGCTCGACAACCTCTTCGAGACGGGCCCGATCGTACACGGCTCGCTCGCTTGCGGCGCGCTTGGACGGTAGGCGCTTGATGGCATCGGTGCGAATGAGCCGTGGATCGGCGAAGAGCGCCCTGATCTCCGTGTCGGTGCGAACGCCCGTGCCGGAGGCGATGAGTGCACCCATCGAGGCGCCGGAAAGCACATCGGGCAAAAGGTCGTGCTCGAACAAAGCTTTGACGACGCCCAGGTGGGAGAAGCCAAGCGTCGCGCCCCCCGAAAGCATGAGCGCTGACCGCCCGAAGATGTGCGCGGCCCTCTTGAAGCCTGCCAAGGTGAACGCGAGCCCCAAGCCGGTTTCATCAGGGTCGGCCAAGTACTCGATGCAGGCGAGGGCCTCCGCATAGAACGCTTCGACGACGTGCTTCGTTCCGAGCGGTGTCGCCACATAGAGCCTTGGGTCCGCCAACTCGCCAAGGTGACGGTACAGCGCCTCCTGCAGCACCGGGATGAGCGCCCCCGCATTGCGGGCCTCGCGCGCGCGCGTGAGATCCTCGGTGTGCTCACGCAGGAGCGTGGCATCGTAGACCGAGGACTGTGGATCACTACGCCAGGCCTCCGCACCAACCGCATCGGTCGCAGCCTCTACCTTCGCTCGCCATTCCTCGTAGCCGTTCACACCGCTCATCCTCCGAGAATTAACCCTTCCAAAAAGGGGACTGTCCCCTTTTTACTGTTTTCTCTTTTTTACTGTTTCGAAGAAGTTTTTTCCGGGGTCGGGGGAGTCTGGGTTTAGCATGCCGCAGC
>JBGUEF010000470.1:0-2767 GCA_041821485.1 Deltaproteobacteria bacterium | reverse complement strand
CTTTCGTGGCCGGCGAGAGCTCGGCGACCTCGCGGTGTCGAGACGCGGAGTCATCGACTACCAGATGCCGCTTCACTTTCCTGAGATCTTCAGCAACCGACCTGAGCCACTACGCCTGCAACCGATCGAAGGGGAAGACGGGGCGCTGGTCGGTAAACCCGTGAGCCGTGGCACGGTCACGGGCCGCGCACGCGTCGTCGAGACACTCGAAGAAGCGGCCCAGTTGCAAGCCGGTGAAATCCTGGTCGCGCCCATCACGGATGTCGGATGGACGCCCTACTTCAGCTTGATCGCCGGCCTCGCAACCGATGTCGGAAGCGCTGTTTCGCACGGCGCAGTCGTCGCACGGGAATACGGTCTTCCGGCGGTCGTCAACCTCCGGGTTGCGACCTCGCGTTTTCAAACAGGCGACTTGGTCACGCTCGACGGCGACCGCGGAACGCTCAGCCCCGCCTAGCCTGTCTTTGCCTCCTTGGGGCTCTTGACTTCCAGGGGCAATATGCGATTCGCAAGCCCCTAAAGGAGCTATCATGGTCGCCACGATCGGACTCACTGGGCTACGCCCGGACCCGGCCCGCGTGTCTCGGATCGCGTCTCCACCTTACGACGTGATCAAACCGGGCACGCCGCTCGAGAAGCTGCTCAACGAAGAGCCCATCTCGTTGTTTCACATCATCTTGGGAGATGATCCCGGGGCGGCGACGAAGCGAATGGTCGCGGACGGGTCGCTCATCGAAGACGGCGAGCCCGCCTACTATGTGTACGAGCAAACCTGGCCTGGGGGCCGCCGGACCGGCGTGTTCGTCGCCGCAGAGGTGTCGCCGTACGACGCCAAGCAGATCATTCGTCACGAGAAGACGTTCGACGACAAGGTGAAGGGACGCATCGCGATGCGCCGCGCGACCGGGCTCCACATCGGCCCGGTGTTCGTGCTGACCCGAGCCCCGATCGCATCGGCACTAGAGAAGGCCAAGCAGGAGGCGGACCCGCTCTACGAGCTCACCAGCGAGTTCGACGGCTTCAGCGAGCTCGAAGGCATCGAGAACAAGGTCTGGCGAGTTCCGGAGCAGAGCGAAACCGGACGCGCCATCCAAGCCGCGCTCGAAACCGAGCCGCTCTACATCGCAGACGGGCACCATCGCTACCACGCAAGCCTCCTCAACGAGCAGACCCATTTCCTTTGCTACGTCACCGAGGAAGCGGTCATCCAAGCGTACAATCGCGTCATCAATGGAGTTCGTCCCTTCTCGGAGATCGCGGGGGACCTTCCGCTCCGCCCGGTCGATTCATTCCGCACGCCCGCAAAGCACAGCTTCTGCATCTATACGAAGGACGGCTGTTTCGAGCTCGACGCGCAGCACGTACCCGATGACGTGGTCGGACGACTCGATTGCGCGATCCTAGAGCGCGAGCTCTATCCGAAGCTCGGGCTGACCCACGATATGATCGTCGACCCGAATCACTTCGACTACTACTCGGAGTCGGCACTCGATGAAATGAAGGCGGCGGTCGACCGGGGCGACTACGACATCGCGGTTGCGCTTCACCCGGTGAGCCTCGACGACCTCATGGCGGTCGCGGACGCGGGCCTCGTGGACCCCGAAATCGTGATGCCGGAAAAGAGCACGTTCTTTCAGCCCAAGATTCTCTCCGGGCTCTCTCTCTACCGCTACGCGAAGAAATGAGCGCGCTGCCACAATACGGAAAGCACCTGCATCCGAGCGAAACGATGCGCGCGATCGTCATCGACCGATACGGCGGCCCGGAGATGCTCCATGAGGCAAGGGTTCCGCGCCCGGTACCGACGCGCGGGCAAGTCCTCGTCAGGACTCGCTTCATCGGCGTGAATCCAAAGGACGTCGTGGTGCGCAAGGGGAAGTTTCAAGTGGCGACTGGCAAGAAATTCCCGCTCATCATCGGACACGACATTGCGGGCGAGGTCGTGGAGGCCGGGGTCGGCGCGGATCTTGCGGAAGGCGACCTGGTCTACGGGATGATCAACGACTTCGCGGGTCGAGCCTATGCCGAGTATGCGGCTGTGGATTCCCAACAGCTCGCGAAGGCACCGACCTCGATCGAGCTACGCGTTGCAGCCGCGGTGCCGCTCGCTGCACAGACGGCACTACAAGCCCTTCGCGACGACGCTCAGGTGAAGCCAGGTCAGCACGTCCTGATCAACGGAGCCTCGGGTGGCGTTGGGGTCTTTGCCGTGCAGATCGCCAAGATCCTAGGCGCCCAGGTCACCGCCGTGTGCAGCCACCGGAACGTGGAGCTCGTCACCGAGCTCGGCGCCGATCGAGTCATCGACTACACCCAGACGGACCTGGTCGATCTCGACGAGCGCTTCGACGCGATCTTCGATGTATTCGGCAACTACCGATTCGACAAGCTCGAGCACTTGCTCACCCCTCGCGGCACCTACGTCCACACCATCCCGAGCTCGCGTATCTTCAAAGACGTAGCCCGGACTTTCGTGCGCCGGAAACGGGCCAAGCTCGTCATCGTGAAGTCCAGGCGCGAGCAGCTCGACTGGCTTCGGCAACAGATAGACGCAGGAAGCATGAGAGTCGTCGTCGACCGCTCTTTCCCGCTCGATGAGGCCCCCGAGGCCCACCGATACATGGAGACTAAGCGCGCCAGGGGCAAGGTCGTCTTGGAAGTCGGCTGAGATCGGGTACCATCCGGTCCCGTGAAACTCGCATGGCTTAGTTTGATCTTGGCTGCCGCCGTGGCCGCTTGCAGCAGCAACGCCAGCGTCGTCGTCGAT
>JBGUEF010000469.1:0-2773 GCA_041821485.1 Deltaproteobacteria bacterium | reverse complement strand
GCCGCCGCGCTCAAACGAGCCTCCCTCCGAGGACGTGAGCGGGACCGGACCGATATCGTTGCCCCGCGCGCCGGGCTCGTTCTCGAGGTCCCACCCCACACGGGGATGATCGTCGGACCCCGAAACCGCCTGTTCCGCATCGGCGCGCCGGTCGACCGGATGCACATCGCCGCTCCGATCGGCGAAGCTGACATCGGCGACGTGACCGTCGGGTTCGGTGCGAAGTTCGAAGTGCCCACGTATCCGGGCCAGGTCTTCAAAGCGACGGTCAAGCACATCAGCCCCAACCCAAGAACCGAGTACGGCGCGATCTTCTACGACGTCAAGCTAGCGACCGAGAATTTAGAGCATCTGTTGCTTCCTGGCATGACAGCCCAGGTCCGAATCAAGGTCGCCCATGTCGACGATGTGCTAGCGGTGCGTGAAGCGACGCTTCGGTTCACTCCCGAGGGTGCGCCACCCGCCCGGCCGCGCAGTCGCGTGTGGCGCGTCAGGGGGGAAGCGCTCGAGGAGATCCTGGTCGAGGTTGGTCTCTCCGATGGCGCCATCACGGAAGTTCGGCCGAGCGAGCCCGAGAGCCTCGACGTCGACGACCCAATCGCGATCGGACTGGCGTTGGAGGGCGAAGGGGACCCAGATGCCCCCTTGCTCTCGTTGAAGGGTCGCCGATGAGCAGTTTTTCGATCGTGGAAGCCAACGGCATTCGCAAAGAGTTTGCCAATATGACCGAGCCGGTGCTCGACGAGGTGAACGTGGCGGTCGCTCCCGGCGAGATCGTCGCGCTCCGCGGACCTTCCGGATCGGGTAAGTCCACGTTGCTCAACATCCTCGGGTGTCTCGATGGCCCCACGCGTGGGACGTATTCGCTTGGGGGACGCGACGTATCCACCCTGAGCCGCCGGGAACGAGCCTGGGTGCGTCTTCACTACATCGGCTTCATTTTTCAATCGTTTCACCTCATCTCGGACAACACGGTCATGGAAAACGTCACTCTACCGCTCTACTACGCGGGCTTGAGTCGCCATGAGCGGGAGGCGCGCGCAACCGAGCTCATCGAGCGTGTTGGGTTAGGCCATCGACGCCGCCACAAGCCGTCGCAGCTTTCGGGTGGCGAGAAACAGCGCGTTGCGATCGCACGTGCCCTCGCTGCTCAGCCCCGCCTTCTTCTCGCCGACGAGCCCACCGGAGCCCTCGACACACGGACTGGCAACGAGGTCATGGAGTTGCTTCTCGAGATGCACGCGGCGCGGTCGCTCACTCTGATCATCGTCACGCATGACCCAGAGGTTGCAGACTTCTGTCACCGCCAGATCTTCTTGCGCGATGGCAAGATCGTCACCGATGGGAGCAGTCGTGCGGCGCACGCGTAGCGAAGTCGTAGGGCGCGCCGTCCGCACGGTGATCCGCAACCCCGGCCGGAGCACGCTCACGATGCTGGGTCTGGCCATTGGTGTGGCCGCTTTCATCGCCATGGTCAGCTTTGGCACCGGCGCGCGCACTGCGGTCATGCAGCAGTTCGAGATCTTGGGCACGCGCGTGGCGTTCATCAGGAGCCACATGGGGCGGCGCGATTTTGGGGCCAGCCCCAAGCCCCTGACGGATGCCGACGTCGAGGCGCTGAAGCGCGAAGCAATGACGGTTGAGCGTGTCGTTCCTCGGACCACGGAAGTGCAGGCCGTCAAATCCACGAATGCAACCTACTCCACGGAGGTCACGGGCACGATGCCGGGATTCATCAAGATCCGAGAGTGGCCAATCTTGACCGGGGGTATGTTCGATGACACCGATGTTCAACATCGAGCGAAAGTCGCGGTGGTCGGCGTCACCGTAGCGCGCGAGCTCTTCGGGCAGGCCGATCCGGTCGGTCAGACGGTCACCATTGGCTCCAACCTTCCGTGCAAGATCATCGGCGTGCTCGCCCCCAAAGGGCAGGCGACCAGCGGCAGAGATATCGACGATGTTCTGCTGATACCCGCAACGACCTTTGCAGCGTTTCTCGGGATGCCGACTGGCTACCACGAGCTCCAGCTACAAGTGCGAGACATTGGGATGTTGGAGTCGGCGATGCTGGAAGTCGTTCCTATCATGCGTCGCTCCCACCGGCTGTCCGAAGCAGAGCCGAACGATTTTCGAACCGCGAGTCCGGTGCAAGCGGCGGCGGCGGCGAAGTTTGTATCTAACATCTTGACGGGGCTGCTCATGGGGATTGCCGCCGTGTCGCTTCTGGTCGGCGGGATTGGCGTGATGAACATCCAGCTAGTTTCGGTCGCGGAGCGCACGAAAGAAATCGGCATTCGGTCGGCCATCGGTGCATCACCGAGGCAAATCTTAGTGCAATTTTTGTCCGAGGCTGTGGTGTTGTCGTTTACCGGGTCGCTTGCGGGGGTGCTTCTAGGCTGGCTTGCGTCGAGTCTAGTGGCGCAGACCATGGGTTGGTCCGGAAGCCTGCCGGTGTTGACGATGATCGGCGCCGGTGTCTTTGGAACCAGCGTCGGGGTGGCCTTTGGCTACCTCCCGGCCCGGCGCGCCGCGCAGCTCGAGCCCATCGAGGCGTTGCGCCATGAATGAGGTGGAACATGAGTGTGCTCTGCAATTGGAAGTGCCAGGCGGCGGCGGCAGTGGTTGCGCTCGCTGCGATGCTCACCCCCGCGGGCGTGTCGGCTGAAGTCGTCACGCTCGAAGAGCTCGAAGAGCTCGCTCTGCAAAATCAAGCCCGCTGGGAGGCGGTGGAGGCAAGGTCGGCGCAGGCAGGTGCTGACGTCAACGTGGCTAG
>JBGUEF010000468.1:0-2777 GCA_041821485.1 Deltaproteobacteria bacterium | reverse complement strand
GTGCCTGTTCGCGATCGATGGCAACCGCGGGGATAGTGCCTTCAAACGCCTTGGTTTCCCTGCGGCGCTGGCGATCGGTTACGGAATGAGCTTTTCTTCCTTGAGCTCTCTTAGCTCTCTGAGCCCATGGGGACCATGTTGAGGACCCATGTCAAAACCAGACGTTGGTGTCCGGTGGTTCTGCCGCCCATCTCCGCGATGGTTAACCCGCTCGGAAGTGAAGCGCTCACCGGTGCCGCCCCCATCGTGCCGAAATGGCGAGCCATGGCGGCTTCTCGAATCCTCCCGGGGACGCCCTTGACGGGATCGGTCGAGCTGTACTACTTCTGCTCAGCTAGGCAGGAGCAGCATCATCACTGGCGAACGACGATACCCCGCACCAGTCATCGCGGTCTCGAATGGGCCGGAGGCAGCGCCCCTCTCCGATCGGCCCGAGCCGAAGCGGCGCAGCACGTTGCCGGACGACCTTCTGTTTCGCAGCGATGAGGAAGCCGCTCGACGCTTGGCGCTCAAGAGCCTGGCTGCAGCCCGGGCCGCCGAGCGCAGGCTCGACGATCGCTTCGACCGCGAGGCGCTACACGATTTCCGGGTTGGCGTGCGGCGGCTCCGCAGCCTGTTGCGCGCGTACCGTCCTCAACTCGAAAAGGCCGTGCGGGCAAAAGACCGTCGGCGGCTGCGCGGAATCCAGCAAGCCACCGGCGGAGGCCGCGAAGCCGAAGTCGCGCTCGAGTGGCTCACGAAGCAGCATGCGGACCTCGGCCCCGAGCACCTGGCAGGGCTCAACTGGCTATCGGCTCTTCTCCTCGATCGCAGGCGGAAGTGCGCCGAAGACCTCGACGGCGAGGTACGGGCAAACTTCCGGCGCACTGCGGAGAAGCTCGAGCAGCGGCTGGCGATCATGCACAGCGAGCACAATCTGCTGGCCGAACATCCTCATACCACCTTCGCCCGTTCGCTCGCGAACCTGACCGAAGCACACGCTACCGACCTGCTGGTGAACCTCGGGCAGATCATGAGCATGGAGCACGAGGAACAGCTTCACCAAGCGCGCATCACCGCCAAGCGGCTGCGTTACCTTCTCGAGCCCGTCCGCGCCTACGTCAGCGAGGCGCAGTCGGTGGTCAAGCGGAGCAAGCGGCTGCAGGACGTGCTCGGCGACCTAAACGACGTCCACGTGCTCATGCGCGAGATCGACCAATCGTTCGAAGCTTCGATGCAGCAGAAAGCCGTGCGCGTGCGTGACTCTCTGCGCAGGGGCGACATCGAGCGCGCGCGACGCGAGGCGTCCGTCAGCGAATGGGCCGGCCTCGTCGAGCTCTACGATCGACTCGACAAAGAGCGACGGGAGCTCATCGCGCGCATTCGCGATCGATGGCTCGGCGGCGATCTCGACGCACTGGTGGCCCGCTCGCGAGAGCTAGCTCAAGAGCTCCGCAACACGAGTCAGACGTCCCCCGCCTAGCGCCCGATTATTAACCTCTCGAAAAAGGGGACTGTCCCCTTTTTTAGTAGTCGAGGATGGTGATGACTGGGGTGGGGGCCAGCTTCTTGGCGCCTTCTAGCGCGACCAGGTTGATCACGAAGACGAATGCTGCGACTTCAGCGCCGCATTGCTGAACGAGCTCTTTGCTCGCCTTGGCCGTGCCGCCCGTGGCGATGAGATCGTCGACAATCACGACTCGGTCTCCGGGCCTCAGCGCGTCTTGGTGAATTTCGACCGCGTCACTTCCGTACTCGAGGTCGTACTGCGCGCGGTAGGTGGCCGCCGGGAGCTTGCCCGGTTTGCGAACGGGGATGAAGCCAACGCCGAGCTTGTCGGCCAGGGCCGCGCCGAACATGAAGCCGCGAGACTCGATGCCGATGACCGAGCTCACCGTTTCGCCGTCGAGCTTCTCTGCCATGAGCTGGGTGCACGCGCGAAACGCCTCGACGTCCGCGAGGAGCGGCGTGATGTCCTTGAAAAGGATTCCCTCCTTCGGAAAGTCGGGCACATCTCGAATGCGCCTACGCAAAAAGCTCACGCGTTCGTCACTCATTGATCCTCCGCCGGCCCTGCTACATAGGCAGCAACGCCCAAGTGGTTTGGCTGTGTGGCCTCGATGCTCAGGGGCGTCACGGAGATGAGCCCCTCGTCGAGCGCCTCCGTGTCGGCGCCCTCGACCGGCTCGCTCGTCGCGCCACCGGGGCCGCCGATCCACAAATAGTGACGCCCGCGCGGATCGTCGCGGACCTCCACTTCGTCCGAGTACAACCGAAACCCTAGCCGCGTCGCTCGAATCCCCTTCGGTGGAACCGAGGGGAAGTTGACGTTGAGCAGCACGGCCGGGCCGTCGGGCGGAGTCGACCGAAGGAGCTGCTTGCAGAAGCGCTTGGCGTATTGCGCGGCGCCCTCCATATCCGAAGAGCAGTTGGAGAACGCAATGGAGGGAACCCCTCGAAGCGCACCTTCCCGCGCGGCCGCGACGGTGCCCGAATAGTGCACGTCGTTCCCGAGGTTCGGCCCGTGGTTGATCCCCGAGACCACCAGGTCGGGCCTGCGCGGCAGGAGGTCTTTCAAGAAGAACGCTACGTACACGCAGTCTGCCGGCGTGCCGTCGACGGCCCAGACGCGCTCCTCCACTTCGTGAAAGCGGAGCGGATGGTGGAGTGTGATCGAGTGGCTCTTCGCACTTTGCTCGGTCTGGGGCGCCACCGTGTACACGTCGGCGAACGTGGACAAGGCCCCGCGCAGCGCGATGATGCCTGCCGCGTCGACTCCATCGTCATTGGAAACCAAG
>JBGUEF010000467.1:0-2787 GCA_041821485.1 Deltaproteobacteria bacterium | reverse complement strand
CGTCGAAGAAGGGCAGCGCGTCAAGAAGGGCCAGATCCTCTCACGGCTCGACCCGCGCGACTATCAGGCACAGGCTGAAGCGGCGCGCGCACGGCTTCGACTCGCGGACGCGGAGTATCGTCGTGAGAGCAAGCTGTTTGCGTCCGGTTCGGGCACGCAACGTGACCTCGACGTCGCTACCCGCTCGCGTGACGTGAGCCGGGCAGAGCTTCGCATCACGCAGAAAGCGCTTGAGGACACGAAGCTCCGGGCGATCTTCGATGGCGTCATTGCACGCAAGCTGGTGACCGATTACCGCAACGTGGCGGCTCGCGAGGCGGTTCTTTTGCTGCAAGACGACTCGGTGATGGAGGTGGTCGTCGACGTGCCCGAGCGGGATCTCGCCGGTTCCCAAAGGCAAGGAACTCCCGAAGAATTCAACAAGCGGGCCAAACCGATGGTCGAGCTGTCAGCGCTGCCTGGGCAGCAGTTCCCCGTAGAGTTGACCGAGCTCGCCACCGCGGCGGATCCGAATACACGCACCTTCCGCGCGACCTTCAGCATGGAGAAGCCCGAGGGCGTCGGCGTGCTTTCCGGCATGACCGCCAAGCTCGTCCTGACGGGCCTCCGGACCACCGCGGCTGACGATTTCTTGTTGCCTGTTGGGGCGGTGGTCGCCGATAGCGAGAGCAAGCCCTACGTGTGGCTCGTCGACCAGGAAGCGATGACGGTGTCGAAGTTGCCGGTCGAAGTGGGTCCGATCACTGGCGACCGCATCGTCGTGACCGACGGCCTCGAAGGAGGCCAGGCTATCGCGATGTCAGGCGTGCACCTGCTTACCGAAGGCACCGTGGTCATCGAGCTGAAGGATTCGGACGAGACCCGAAAATGAATCTCACCGATTTCTCGCTTCGAAACCGTACCGTGATCATCGTTCTGTCGATTGGCGCGCTCTACGCTGGTTTTCAATCATTCAACAGCCTTCCGCGCCTCGAAGACCCCGAGTTCACCATCAAGGAAGCGTTGGTCGTCACGCCGTATCCCGGCGCCACGGTGTACGAGGTCGAAGAAGAGGTGAGTGACGAGCTCGAGCTCGCGATCCAGAAGCTCGGCAAGATCAAGCGAATCGAATCACGGAACATCCCGGGTCAGTCCACCATCACCGTGGAGATGCGCTCCACCGTCAGCAGTAAGGAGTTGCCGCAGGTCTGGGACGAGCTTCGCCGCAAAGTCGGTGACGCGCAGAGTAAGCTGCCCCCGGGAGCCGGGCCGTCTTTGGTCATCGACGACTACTCCGATGTCTACGGCGTGTTCATCGCGCTCTATGGGGACGAATACAGTGATCGAGAGCTCTACGACGTGGCGAAGATGCTTCGACGGGAGCTCGTTCTCGTCAAAGACGTCGCCAAGGTCGAACTCTTTGGCGTCGTGCAAGAAGTCGTCTACGTCGAATTTGATCGAGAGCGGATTTCCCAGATCGGGATTTCGCCCGAGTCCATCTCCGAACAGCTGGTCGCCGAAGGCGTAGTCGTCGACGCGGGCAAGGTTCCGGCGGGAGTCGAGTATCTGCAGATTCACCCCGACAGCCTGATCGACTCCTCACAGGACCTTGGTGACATCCTCATCAGCAAGGGGGACCAGTCTCAGGTACGGCTTCGAGACATCGCGAACATCGAGCGCGGGTACCAAGACCCCGCCCTGAACAAGCTTCACATGGATGGCCACCGGGCGATCGGCATCGGCGTATCCACCGAGAAAGGTGGCAACGTCGTCACGATGGGCGATGGCATCAAGAAGCGCATCCAGGAGCTCGAAGCGGAGTTCCCCCTCGGCATGGATCTCGGGGTCATCTACATGCAGTCCGACATGGTCACCACTGCGATCGATGCTTTCTTGATCAATCTCATGGAGGCCGTGCTCATCGTGATCGTCGTCCTCTTGCTGTTCATGGGGCTCAGGAGCGGCTTGATCATCGGCTTCGTGTTGGTACTCACGATCGCCGCAACATTCATCTTCATGGGGCCTGCCGGCGTTGCCCTCGAGCGCATCTCGCTAGGTGCGCTGATCATCGCGCTCGGGATGCTCGTCGATAACGCGATCGTGATCATCGACGGCATGTTGGTGCGGATCAAAGACGGGATGGACGCGGAGGAGGCGGCCCGCGAGGTCGCAGGCCAAACATCGATGCCGCTTCTCGGTGCGACGGCCGTGGCGATCATCGCCTTTGCCGCCATCGGCTTGTCGCCAGACAGCACCGGTGAGTTCTGCCGGTCCTTGTTCATCGTGATTGGAATCTCGCTGTCGCTGAGCTGGGTGACGGCCATGACCATCACGCCGCTCTTGGGGATCTGGTTCCTCAAGCCGCCATCCGAGAAGGAGAAGGCAAAAAACGCCGGCAAGGGCGCGTACGACAACGCCTTCTACAACGGGTACAAAAAATTCCTCGCGCTTTGTATTCGTTTCCGCTGGGTCACGATCGGCGTCGTTTTCGGATTCTTCGCCCTCTCGGTCTATGGCTTCCAGTTCACGGACAAGACGTTCTTTCCAGCTTCTACGACCCCGAAGTACCGCCTCGACGTGTTCTGGTCGATCGATCAGCACATCAATGAGACGGAGAGAAAGGTGGCCGTCATCGAGAAGGGCCTGGCTGAGCTCGAAGGCGTCACCCACGTTGCCTCGTCGATCGGTCAGGGGCCGCTGCGTTTCATTTTGACGTTCACGCCCGAGAAGGAGCACAGCGGCTTCGCCCAGTTCCTGGTCGACATCGAGGATTACACGACCCTTCAAAGTGACATCAAGAACGCCGAG
>JBGUEF010000466.1:0-2795 GCA_041821485.1 Deltaproteobacteria bacterium | reverse complement strand
GGCGCCTATGCGGATGCCATCGTCGAGGCGTTCGACCCTGCTCAGTAGTGGATCCCGAGACCGATGATGAAGTGATTCGTCCAGACGGAGGTGGCTACCGATCGACCTTCGATCTGCCAGGTGGGTGTGAAGTAGGTCGCGCGGTATTCGAGGATGACCGAGATCCAGTCGGAAGCGACGAGCCTGATCCCGACGCGCGCATCGAGGCCAGGATCGACCGAGGTGTCGCTTTCGACGCGCGCGGTGCCGAGGGCCGCGGAGCCTGTTGCAAGCTTTGCCATCGAGAGGACGAGTGACGGGCCGATGGCCAGGTACGGTTGGGCGCGGCCGTTCGGATGCTCCGGACTTCTGACCAAGGGTGCGCGAAACATGAGGAGCGCGGAGATCGGGATCGTGGTCACCTCGTAGGGGCTCTGGATGCCCCACGATTGGACGAAGACGGAGAAGTCCCCCGAAACGCCGAGCCAGGGAAAGCGCCCGACGAACCACCCCACCCTGAGTCCTCCGACCGGCGACTTCGTGCTCGAGCATTCCGCTCCACACAAGAGGCTCTCCTCCTGAACGACGCCGTCGAGCTTGATCGCGGCATCTGTCGTGACTGCAGCGCCGATGTAGATGTCCGAGAAGACCTCTCCTCGACGCGTTCGTGTCCGAGGTTCTTCGGGGGCCGATGCGACTTCGGACGGCGACGCAGCCTGAGCAGGCTCGGGACTGACGGAGGGATCCTCCTCGCCCTGCGCGCTCGGGCTGCTGACCGAGCCTTCGTCAATGGGCTGAGCACTCGCGCCAAGGGACCAGGTCCCGAGAGAGGCCGCCGTGATCGCTGCGAGGTACGTCAGGCTTCGCGTCGTGAACGTGGTGCTGGCGGTTCGGATGCGGGGACTATACCGGGGGGGTTGGGTTCGGCAGAGAAACCGACCAGCACCAGGTCAGGCGGCGGTTGCGGGCGTGATCTGATTCAGTTCCGTTTTGTGCGCTCGTTCCGCCTCCCAGAGATCGAGCTCGCGTTGGGCGTTTAGCCAGAACTCGGGGCTGTTTCCGAAATAGCGGGAGAGGCGGAGGGCCATGGCTGCACTCAACGCGCGCTGTTCGTTAATGAGCTCATTGACCGTCTGACGAGAAACCTTGATGGCCTTGGCGAGGCCGGCGACGGATAAGTCGTAGTCGGGGAGAAAATCCTCGCGGAGGAACTCCCCTGGGTGCGTGGGTCTGACGAGTCGTTTGTTTGTGTTCCTAATCATCGTTCGTTCTTAGGCTAGTGGTAGTCCGTCACCTCGACGGCATGCGCATCGCCATCCTCGAAGCGAAAGCAAACCCTCCACTGGTCGTTGATGTAGATGGCGTGCCGGCCCTTCCGATCTCCGCGCAAGGCATGAAGCCGGTTGCTGGCGGGGACCCTGAGATCATCGAGCCGTGTCGCGAGGTGAACATACTCCAATCTTTGCATCGCTCGCCGGATGACATCTGGTGGCAGCCGGCGAGACTTGCCTGTGAGGAACAAGTCGCTGGTGTGCTTGTCAGCAAACGACTTGATCATGAGAAATGTACTGCGTCACGTGACACGTGTCAACTTGAAAGGGTTTGGCAGCGCCGGACGAGGCACGAGTCGGATGTCGGCCAGCGGCGCCCGCAGTTGCGCGTTGCCGGTTGGCGCGGCGAAGCGGCCCTTGGGTGCGTTGGGGCTTGGCGGGGGGCGGAGGGACGGCTCGGTCTAGGGAGGTGGAGATTGGATTCGCGTGTTGAGAAACTCCGAGATGAGCTTCCCTACTCGCTCGGGTTCGTCTTCTTGTAGGAAGTGGCCGCAGTTTGGGAGAGCGGTGAGCTCTGCGCCGGGGAGGTCGCGTTGGAGGCGTTGCATGGTTTTGGCGATGTCGGGGAGGATTCGGTCGTTTTCGGCGTAGATGAGGCGGACGGGGCCTTTGAGGCCGGGGAGTTTGCGGGCGATTTCGGCGAGGCCTTGGATGCTGAGGCCGGAGCCGGCTTTGATGAGGGCCTGGCGCGCGGCGGGATCTTCGAAAGGCGCGGTGTAGGGGGTGAGTGCTTCGCGGTTGAGGCGGCCCTTGTGAACGACGCCGAACTTCATCGACGCGACGAGGCCCTTGGGGCTCACCAAATAGTCGCGCACGCCCGGGGTTCGCAGGGCGATCAGGAAGAGCTTCACCGCCCAGGAGGTCTGCGGGTAGACGAGCGTGTTCAAGATGACGAGTCGCTTGATGCGTTCGGGATGGCGGACTGCCCAGAGTAGGCCGACGGGGCCACCGAGGTCGTGGACGACGAGGTGGGTGTCGTCGATGCCGAGCGCGTCGCAGAAGCCTTCGAGGATGTGTTCGAAGAAGGTGAAGTTGTACTTCACGTCCAAGGGCTTGTCGGAGAGGCCGTAGCCTGGGAGGTCGATGGCGATCGCGCGGTGGGTTTTGGCGAGCTCTGGCATGACGTTGCGCCAGAGGTGGGAGGAGGTTGGGAAGCCGTGGAGGAGGAGGATGGGCTCGCCCTCGCCTGCTTCTAGGTAGTGGATGCGGAGGTTGTTGACTTGGATGTAGTGGGAGGTTGGGGGCATGGGCATCGCGGTCGCATTGTATCAGGAAGCGCTTTCCCGCCCAGGAGGTCTGCGGGTAGACGGGCGTGTTTCTGTAGCTAACGACGATCGGCGGGAATCAGCATCGAGAGCGGGCTGCGGTAGTAGCGATCGAACTCTTCCGGGTCGAGCGCGAGTAGCAGCGGAATGACGGCTTCCTCCTCAACGTCGAGGTGGTTATCGAGCGTGCGATCGTGCGCTTGTAGGGCGCGGAGGACCG
>JBGUEF010000465.1:0-2800 GCA_041821485.1 Deltaproteobacteria bacterium | reverse complement strand
CTTCCGGCTCAACTTCGAGATCATGGCAGTGGTCGCAAACCAAGCATTTGCCGCCGAAGTCGAGCAAATGCTCCTCGACGATTTCGAGAAGTCGGTCGAAATGCACCCGGGCGACTACGAGAACCGGTCGTTTTGGTTCAAGCTGTCCGTCCGCCTCGCGCGCCTGACGGCACCCATACAGTGAGCCTTGGCGCAGTGAACGCCGACAGCACCAAACCCGACGCCTTTGACGAGTCCTGCCGGCTCATCATCGAGCTCGGCACGGTGACGCATGGCTACGGGGTGTCCTCGATTCGGCTCGAGGCATACCTGACCCGGGTGACCCGAGCGCTGGGTTTGTACGGCGAGTTCATCGTGACGCCGTCCGATATCAATTTCATTTTCTCGCGGCAGGCGGATGCACGGCAGCACAGCCATTTTTCCCGCATGGCCGCCTCGTCTTTCGACCTGGCCAAGCTGGCCCAGGTCGGCGAGCTCGTCGACCAGGTCGAGGCCGGGACGCTTTCGATGGAGGAGAGCGTGTCCCTCCTGAAGAGCGTCAGCGAACAACCACCGATCTACGGTCGTTGGCTGGTGGCCTTGGGCTACGCCCTGTCCGGCGCGGGTTTTGCCGTGCTGATGTCCGCCGCCTGGAGCGACGTCTTCCTGGCCGGGATGTTGAGCCTGGTGGTGTATGTCGTCGTCTTGCTGGCCGGACGTTGGCAGTGGGTCGCCCACACGCTGGAGGTGACCGCCGCAACGGTCGCCTCGCTTTTGGCCAATGCGATTGCCGTCCTGACGCCCGGCAGCGATCCCTTCATCGTCACCCTCTGCGCCGTGATCGTGCTCATTCCCGGACTGTCCCTGACCCTGGGGCTGGCCGAGCTCTTCGCGAAAAACGTCCTTTCCGGCCAGAACCGCTTGATCGGCGGCATCCTGACGACGCTCAAGCTCTTCATCGGCGCGGCGATCGGCGCGGCAATCGTCAATGCCGTGTCGACGGTCCCTGCAGCAGTGACTCCACCCGGCGTCGCGCCAGTCTGGGCATGGACGTTCCTGGTGTGTCTGGTGGTCGGCCTGGCCCTGACCTTCCAGGTGCGCCCCAAAGACTTCGGGTGGACGGTCTTGGGGGGCGTGCTGGCCTACGCCGGTGTAGTGGTCGGCAGCGAGTTTGGTTTCTGGCAGGGATCGTTCGTTGGCGCCCTGCTGCTGGGGGTCTACGCGAATCTGTTTGCCTGGCGTCTGCGACGTCCCAGTTCCATCGTCATCTTGACGGCGGTGATGGTGCTGGTGCCGGGTGCCGCGGCTTATCGAGGCCTGCGTGCCGCGGAGATCGGCGGTGCGGCCAGCGGCCTGGCGGCGGAATGGCAGGTGCTGGTCAATATCCTCGCGATTATTGCCGGGGTCTTCCTTGCCTTTACGCTCGTGCCGCCCAAACCGACGTTGTGAGCAGAAGACGGAAGACGGCCGAGACGAAAGAGTCATCGTCTTCAGACTAAGTATCGACGATAGCTCGTTCCCGCTCGACGCGGCTCGAGGCGCTCCGCTGCGATTGCGTCAGCCGTCCTGCCGGACCAGGTCGGTGAACATCGAGAGCGCCTCGTCCGGTTCGACCTGCTGCCCGTCGTGATAGAAGAGGATGAGCTCGAGCGCGGCCTCCTCGCCCACGGCCTGCAGCGCGACGTCGTCGGGGCTGATGGTGAAGCGTCCGAGCTGTGCCTCCGTATGCCAGTCGATGCCGGGGTAGACGTGGTAGGGAAGCTCTGAACACACGATGGTCGCAGTCGTCTCGACGTCGAAGTTGAAATCGTACTCCTTGCCCACCTGCTGGAACCCGCGCAACAGCGAGGGCACCGCCTGATCGGGTGCGAGGGTCTTCGGACGGAGGACGGCCAGATCGTCCACGTTGAGGAACTGTCGCAGCGTGTTCAGCTCCACGCCGGAGCGGAGCGCCTCGAGCACCGAACGTCCCTCGGCGACATCCTGCCGGTACCCACGGAACGGATCCCCCTGCATGCCGGGCTGCTTCCAGACGCCGAGCGCCTCGAGCTCGGCCTCCGTGCCCATCCAAATGGCGACGTGGCCGAAGTGACCGGGAATGAAGTAGTCCGTGAGGCGGAAGGGGGTCTTCTCGAGTAGGAGATCCAGCGGCTGCAAGGTGTCCAGCACCTTGCGACGCACGTCTTCCTGCTCCCAGAGTTTCCCCTTGCGTGTCTCGACGAGGCCGATGCCGTTTCCGAACGCCTCGCTCAGCGTTCCAAGCGCGTCATCCGCGAGCTGCTCCAACCGGTCGAGGAAGTGCACCCTCCGGATGCGCGCCCGGGTGGGCAGAGGCTCCTCATGTGTCTCTTCTCGTGCGTATCGAGAGGAGACGCTCGACTCGATGGTGCGGCGGATCGGCTCGAGCTCGTCGGCCGCGTCCTCGGACAACCCCTCCGGCGCATCCTCCCACGCATCGAGGAGTTCCCGCAATCGGCGGCGGTTCGACTTCGAGTTCAGCCGTTCCACGAGCTCCCAGAGTTCGTCTTCCTCGATCCCGTAACCCAGGTCGGGATGGTTGACGAGTCGGCGCAGACGCCGGTCTTTCATGATCATGAGCAGGGAGAGGTAGTTGTCGTAGAGCGTCACCGCGGCCGCCGTGGCGAGGGCGATGCCCGCATACCGCAGGGTCGGATCGAGCTGGAGACGGCGCAACTCGTCCGTATCGAGAGAGGCGAGCGGTTCGTACCGGACCGCGAGCCCCCTCAGTCGCTCCTGCAGTTCCAGGTACCGCCGACTGCCCTCATGCAGCCGGCGTAGCGACACCGGCGGCAGCGGCGCA
>JBGUEF010000464.1:0-2813 GCA_041821485.1 Deltaproteobacteria bacterium | reverse complement strand
ATGTTCTTCATTTGTCGGCGAAGTCCCCTATACTCCGGTGTCTTCTAGAGAGGAATCGACTCCAGGGCAAGCATGGATCGACCGCGATCAGCACAACTGGGCCAAGCCACCCGATCGCCCGACGATACGCCGGCCTGGGCTGACATTCCGTGGTGGGCCGTCGCCCTGATTTTCGCCCCGGTCTACCTGTTCGCGATCCTCCTCGGCTACGCCTTCTTCCTGACTCCCAACAGCATTTCGGCGCTCTGGCCGGCCGGCGAGTCACCGATCTCGCGATAGCTCACCCGAACCTGCCCGTCATCGTGGTCAGCGGCTACTCGTCGAGCGAGAACACCGACCTGCCGCCCGATGTCTTGTTCGTTCCCAAGCCGTTTTCGTCCAAGATGCTGCTGGCCTGCGTTCGACAAGCGCTCGACGATCGTTAATCAGCGTCCGCAGGCTCGCCACTCTGCTCGGATTGCTCGGCCTCACGCTTCATCCGCTCGGCCTCCTCCGCTTCCTCCTTTGCTTTCTTTTCCGCGAGGCGCTTCTTGAGGGCTTGCGAGGATTTGTCACCGAGGTCAGTGGCCGCTCGAGTTGCTCCCGTGACGAACAGGTAGAAGACTCGCGAAATGGCCTCGGCCCGTGCGTAGTCGACCGCAAGGGTGCCCGGATCGATGGTGACGCCGGTGCTATCTCCTTTGCCGTAAAGGAAAGTCGAGCCGACCGAGAGAGCAACTCCAGCGACGTTGAGGCCAAGGGATAGCGTCGCGCCTATTCGGTTGATCTGAGGATTGTAGTACCGGAGGGGATTCTCGGGGACGGCCACCGCCGATGAGAGGTCGGTGAAGAGGCCCGCCATCATCATCACCTTCTTGGTGAAATTGAACTCACCGGCCAGCGCCACGTTGCCAACGAAACGCCTCGCGGTATCGTCGTCGAAGTAGAGCCCTCCGATCGGAACCGGTTCCGCGCTCTCCACACGCGCCTGGGAGCGCACCGGAAAGTCTATTGTGCCGTCGAAGGACAACATGACCTTCTCCGCAGGCCAATACTCGAGCCCGACGGCGATCTCCGCCGGAATGGGTAGATTGGCTTTGTTCTCTTCGTCCACGAAGTACGCTTGGGTAATCGTCGGTGTGTTGGGCTCTCCAGCTACGTTGACGAACCCTTGAGAGAACGTGTTGACCTTTTGTTTGAGGGGAATTCCCGGGGTCTGGACCATGACGCCAAGTTGGAGCTGCGGTTTGAGCCTGTAGAGCCAGCCGAACCGCAACACAAAATGGAATGCCTTGAAGTTCAAGCTCTGGGTGTTGGCCACTGAGTTGAGCCCGACGAAATCTCCCGGTTGGCCGGGAACGGGCGTTCCACCGTCGAGCGTGAGTCCAGTCTCCGAGTGGTTGAGCTTTCGCACGCTCAAGTACATCGAAGCGCCGATCGACTGCTTGAGATCGAGCCGGCTGGCGAACGAAAGGCCGTACCAGGTCGCGCGATCGCTGGAGTTAGCTCGGTACGAATCGCTCAGGGCCAGCGGGTCCGTTTTCAACGTGAGGAAGATGCCGCCCGCGCCGAAGATCGGCTCGACCACGCTGATCCCCAGCGCAAATCTCTTCTGCTCGAGCACGTCTTTCGGTCCGAACTTGAGAGCGGCACCGATGAAAAGCGGCACCGTGCGATTCTGTTTCACGGTCGGGCTCGTGGACCCATCAGGCTGTTCGTATGCGTCGTTCAACTCCAAGCGCTCCCAGGCGTTGATCGAGAGGCCGCCCGCAAGGCCCCGTGTTCCCCCGAGCGCGAGACCGGCAGGGTTGAAATACGCAGCCGACGCGTCGTCCGCGACTCCGGTGAAGGCGCCGCCGAGTCCGACGGCGTGCGCCCCGATCGGAATCCCGCGGTGGTGGGTGTCGTCCGCGCGCGCGCCGCCCGCCACGAGCAGGAGAGCGGCCAACCCTGCGATGCCCGCAAAAGGCCTGTCCACCGGTGGATTACTAGACAAGAGCTGGCCCATCGCAAGCGATTAATACCACCCGCCGATCCCGAACGAGAACGACCCGTACGCGCGTGCGAGGTCGACCGCAACCGTGGCCTGCCATCGGTAGTCGTCCGGCCAGAGGCCGAACACATTCCATTTGAAGAGGCTGACGTCGAAGCCCAGGGTGCCGTGCACCCGAGGCGTCGACGCCGCGAAGCGAGTGGGCTCAAGGTACGTTCCCCCGCGAAGCTTCATGCGCGTGGGCCACACCTCGGTTTCGAACCCGAGCCGAGGCGACACCGTCACCTTTTCGCCCGATCGCTGAACCGTTTGAAAGAGAAACGACTCGACTCCGACGCCGTTGTTCACCCGCCCGCTGAACCAGAGATCGGCGGTGAGCAGATAGTACCGGCGAGGCCAGTCCCAGCGGTACTGTTTGCGGAGCATGTCCCAGGCCAGCTTCTTCATCTCCTTGCGGCTTTGCTTGATCTGGGCGTACTTCCGCGCGTACTTCTGTTTGACCGCCTGAACGCAGACATCGACATCCGGCCCACCGCGCGCCTCGACTGCAGCGATCTCTTCTTCTTCGGACTCCTCGGCCGCGCGTTTCCTCCGCTCGAGCCTCTCGAGCTCGTCGGCCGCGAGCGTCTCCGCGCTGATCCACGGTGGATTCGTCGGTCGCGCGCCAAACTGATACGAGAACCCCGCACTTCCAGTGGTCGGAAGCCTCGTCGCGCGCGGAACGTAGTAGCCCCCGACGACGATGTCGCCGTCGGGGTTCGGCGTCACGTCTCCTCTGGCGCGGATCCCGGTCGAGATCTCCGGAAAGATCGACGCCCCAAGGCTCCAGCGCCTATGATGC